>NZ_JBSVWN010000037.1:0-62413 GCF_054071325.1 Pseudomonas sp. SDO5215_S409
AATCGGCGTTCTTGTTTCTGTCTTTCCCGGGATTCCGTGAAGAACCTTTTTTTTGCCCGCTCACCGCTCGACGTAACGCTTTTACTACCGCCCCGCGAAACTTAATCGCAGGGGCCCGGGTCATTATCGCAATCCGGCAATCGCCCCAACCGTCGATACCCACCCATGGCAAACCCCCGCGAGTTGCGCAACACCCTGTCCCTGGACAGCCTCAACTTTTTCCTCGCCGATGTGCGCGATGGGTTGGGGCCTTATCTGGCAATTTATCTGTTGGCCGTGCATCACTGGGACCCGGCCAGTATTGGCGTGGTAATGACCCTGGCGGGTATTGCAGCGCTGATCACTCAAGCACCCGCTGGCGCGCTGATCGATCGGACCCGCAGCAAGCGGGCCGTCATTGTGGCCGCAGCGTTTCTGGTCACGGGCAGTTGCCTGGTGCTGCCCTTTGTCAGCACCTTTAGCCTGGTGGCGCTCTCACAGGCTGCCAGTGCGATTGCCGCGTCGGTCTTTGCGCCGGCCATTTCGGCCATTTCCCTGGGGATCACCGGGCCTCGGACGTTCACCCGCCGTACCGGCCGCAACGAAACGTTCAACCATGCCGGCAACGCGACCGCCGCCCTGCTCGCCGGTGGGTTCGCGTACCTGTTCGGGCCGGTAGCGGTGTTTTACTTGATGGCGGTGATGGCGGTCGCCAGCGTTATTGCGGTCTGTTGCATCGACCCGGCTGCAATCGACCATGAAACGGCCCGCGGCTTCGATCCTGCGCACGACACCGGTCATGACCGCCCCTCCGGCGTGGCGGTACTGCTGGCTAATCGCCCTTTGCTGCTGTTTGCCATCTGCTGCGGGTTGTTTCACCTGGCCAATGCGGCCATGTTGCCGCTGGTCAGCCAAAAACTGGCGCAAACCCACCTGCAAATGGCCACGCCGCTGACCTCGGCATGTATTGTTGCGGCCCAACTGGTGATGGTGCCGATCGCCTACCTGGTGGGCATCAAGGCCGATGTGTGGGGGCGCAAGCCGTTGCTGCTGGCGGGCTTTGTGATCCTGCCGTTGCGGGGCGTACTGTATACGCTGTGGGACGACCCTTACTGGCTGGTCGCCGTGCAAATGCTCGACGGTGTAGGGGCTGGCGTTTTCGGCGCGCTGTTTCCGGTGGTCGTCAAAGACCTCACCCGGGGCACCGGGCGCTTCAACGTCAGCCTGGGCGCCTTGTCCACGGTGTTTGGCCTGGGCGCCGCCTTGAGCAGCAGCCTCGCGGGCGTGGTGGTACAACAGGCCGGTTACAACGCAGCCTTCCTCACGCTGGCAGCGGTCGCCACCCTGGCGTTGGGGTTGTTGTGGCTGGCGATGCCCGAGACAAAAGGATCCCCATAAAAAAACCGCCCAAAAACAGGCGGTTTTTTCACACTCGGTTCAGATCTAAGCGCGCTTAGAAGATCGCGTAGGTGTAGTTGAGGATAAGGCGAGTTTGATCCTGATCCGCCGTGCCGGTGTTGTGGCCGTGGTAGCTACCGGTACGGAACGTGGTGCCGAAGCCTTTGAGTGGGCCTGTTTGCACGACGTAATCAAGACGGAAGTCGGTCTCGCGCTCGGACTGATCGCTGCCACCGGCAACCTTGGACTTGATATCGCTGCCGTTGAGGTAGGCGATCGACGCTTTCAGGCCAGGCACCAGGGTTCTGAAGTCGTACAGGTACTGACCAAAGTTGACTTGCTCGCCCGCTCGGGAGAACTGGCCAACCACGGCGTCGGTGAACAGGTAGAAGTCAGAACCACCCGCGCCTTGTGGCGTTGGGTTGGCGATGCTGCCCTGGTTGACCCACACAAAGCCGCCGTCGTCACTCACGCCGATATGGCCGAGCATCAACTGGCTACCGCCCAACTGGTAGGTGAACGCGGCGCTGTAGGTTTTGTTGTCCACTTCACCGGCGTGCTTGGCGTAGCCACCGTTGTTGTTGAACGCATAACCGGCCGAGCCGTTTTTGCCGTCGCTGGTGCTGTCGAAATAACGCAAATCGGTTTTGAACGATTGGTCGTTGCCCAGCGGCAGCACGTGAACCAGGCCGAAATAGTTCTGTTTGTAGAAGTCTTCCAGGTCGGCGTAGTAGTACTGCAACGTCAGGTTTTTAGCGATGGCGTTGTCAGAAGAACCGAATGGACGGTAATCGACACCGCCGAAACGGAAGCTGCTGCTGTCATGGGTGGCACCGGCCACGCTCAGGCCTGTGGAGTTGCTCGACGCACGGCCTTCAGACTTGTTCAGTTCACCGCCGGTGAACGTCACGTTTGGAATGTCGTTGGAGGTCAGGATGCCGCCGTCAAAGGTCTGAGGCGCAGCACGGCTGTCGTTGGACACCAGGATCGGCAAGACCGGTGCCAAGCCGCCGCCCACGTGCAGTTCGGTCTGGGAAATACGGAATTTCACGTTCCCCGCAGCACGACTGAAGGTATCAGCAGGCTCGGTGCCATTGTTCTTCACCGGGAAGAAGCTGTTGCCGTTACCCGACAAGCCAGGGCCGGCCGCGTGGCCGTCGCCACCGTCCAGACGCAGGCCCTGGAACGCCATCACGTCGAGCCCGAAACCCACGTTGCCTTGAGTGAAACCGGATTTGTAGTCAAAACGCAGGACTTCGGCGGCTTCGCGCAGGTCATTGGCGCTGCCCGAGTGAACGTCTGCGTTGTAGTACATCGTCCGCGAACTGATGGACGAATGGCTGTCTTCCAGAAAGCCGCTGTGGCCGTTGCCAGTGCCCAGAGAACCCAGACCAAAATCGTCAGCGTACGCGTGTTGTGCAAGGACTGCCGCGGCGATGGCTAAAGCTCGTGTAGAGAGTTTCATTTACTGCGCCCCTATGAACATTATTTTTTTATCGTCCGTCATGCAAACATCGTTGCAACCCTGCAAACCCGGCGGATTGTGTCATGAGCCTCTTGGCGAGCCATGTGAAAAATTTGTCATGAACGGATGAAAACCGCGTAACAAAACCGCCACAAAGATCTGCATGTACGCACCGGCGATTCGCGCCTCTCGTCGCCGGGCGGGCAAGGATCGGCTAATTGAACGGTTTGCCGACTGCGCTCGCCATATAACTGTCGTCACACCTATGCGACAATGCGCGTTACGTCTGGCATGAACCCCCGCCTTCATCTCCCAGCAGCTCGGCCATCACGTGCAGATGCTGCTCTCGACTTATGCGCGTTGGATCAACTCAAGCTCGGACTGGAGCGAAATGGAAAAGCTCCAGATTGGTCCCAAATTGGTCCCAGTTCAAATAAGCGCACCCTAAGCTATTGACAGGTAAAGCAATTGATCTCCACAGCTAACATCACCATGCAGTTTGGCGCCAAGCCGCTGTTTGAAAACGTTTCGGTCAAATTCGGCGCCGGCAACCGCTACGGCCTGATCGGTGCCAACGGTTGCGGCAAGTCCACCTTCATGAAAATCCTGGGCGGCGACCTCGAGCCGTCTGGCGGCCAGGTCATGCTGGAGCCAAACGTGCGCCTGGGTAAGCTGCGCCAGGATCAGTTCGCCTACGAACAATTCTCGGTAATCGACACCGTGATCATGGGCCACGAAGAACTGTGGAAGGTCAAAGCCGAGCGTGACCGTATCTACTCGCTGCCGGAAATGAGCGAAGACGACGGCATGGCGGTGGCCGAGCTTGAAACCGAATTCGCCGAAATGGACGGCTACACCGCCGAATCCCGCGCCGGTGAGCTGTTGATGGGCCTGGGTATTCCGCTGGAACAGCATTTTGGCCCGATGACCGAAGTGGCCCCAGGCTGGAAACTGCGGGTGTTGCTGGCGCAGGCCTTGTTCTCCGATCCGGAAGTGCTGTTGCTCGACGAACCGACCAACCACCTGGACATCAACACCATTCGCTGGCTGGAAAACATCCTGACCCAGCGTAACAGCCTGATGATCATCATTTCTCACGACCGTCACTTCCTGAACAGCGTGTGCACCCACATGGCTGACCTGGACTACGGCGAGCTGCGCCTGTTCCCGGGCAACTACGACGAATACATGACGGTGGCCACCCAGTCCCGCGAGCAATTGCTGTCGGACAACGCCAAGAAGAAAGCCCAGATCGCCGAACTGCAAACGTTCGTCAGCCGCTTCTCGGCCAACGCCTCCAAAGCCAAGCAGGCCACCTCCCGCGCCAAGCAGATCGACAAGATCCAGCTGGCCGAGGTCAAGCCTTCGAGCCGCGTGAGCCCGTTCATCCGCTTTGAACAGACGAAAAAGCTGCACCGTCAGGCGGTCACCATCGAGCAGATGTCCAAGGGCTTCGACGGCAAGACCCTGTTCAAGAACTTCAGCTTCACCGTCGAAGCCGGGGAACGCGTGGCCATCATCGGCCCGAACGGCATTGGCAAGACCACTCTGCTGCGTACCCTGGTCGGCGAACTGACCCCGGACGCTGGCGCAGTCAAGTGGACCGAAAGTGCGGAGCTGGGCTATTACGCCCAGGACCACGCCCATGACTTCGAAGACGACGTGACCCTGTTCGACTGGATGGGCCAATGGACCCAGGGCGAGCAAGTCATTCGCGGCACACTGGGCCGCATGCTGTTCTCCAACGACGAGATCCTCAAGTCGGTCAAGGTGATCTCCGGGGGCGAGCAAGGTCGCATGCTGTTTGGCAAGCTGATCCTGCAAAAGCCAAACGTCCTGATCATGGACGAACCGACCAACCACTTGGACATGGAGTCCATCGAAGCGCTGAACCTGGCGCTGGAAAACTACCCGGGCACGCTGATCTTCGTCAGCCACGACCGTGAGTTCGTGTCCTCCCTGGCCACGCGCATCATCGAGTTGAGCCCAAGCGGCGTGACCGACTTCAGCGGCACCTACGATGATTACCTGCGCAGCCAAGGCGTGGTGATCTGAAGCGCTAGCAATTAGCAGCCAGTAGAAGCCCCGTCCGGTGTGACGGGGCTTTTTTATGAGCGGCGGGATTGATCGTTAGGCTGCTTTCATTTTGGCGAGGCGCTTGCCATCATGGCTGACCGCCTGCCCGCGAATGAGTTGCCATGTCTGCCGCCCCCAGCTCCCTGTCCGTCACCCTCCAGATCGTTTCCATCGTCTTTTATACGTTTATCGCGTTTATCTGCATCGGCCTGCCGATTGCGGTGATCCCCGGCTACGTTCATGGCGAGTTGGGTTTCAGTGCGGTGGTAGCGGGCGTGACGATCGGCTCGCAATACCTCGCCACGCTGCTGAGCCGCCCGATGGCCGGGCGCATGTCAGACAACGTGGGCACCAAGCGCGCCATCGTGCTGGGCTTGAGCGGGATCCTGCTAAGCGGCGTGCTGACCTTGATCGCCACCCTGTTGCACAGCATCCCGTCGCTGAGCCTTGGCGTCTTGGTGGTTGCACGTTTGCTGTTGGGCGTGGCCCAGGGGCTGATCGGGGTGGGCACCATCAGTTGGTGCATGGGCCAGGTGGGCACCGAACACACCGCGCGGTCGATTTCCTGGAACGGCATCGCCTCGTATGGCGCCATTGCCATCGGCGCACCGTTGGGTGTGGTGATGGTGGGCGAATACGGCTACAACAGCCTCGGCATCGTCCTGGCCTTGCTGGCCGCCTTGGGCTTGGTGTTGATCCGCAATAAGCCTTCGGTGCCGGTGGTGCGCGGCGAGCGGTTGCCATTCTGGGCGGTGTTCGGGCGTATTGCGCCGTTTGGCGCCAGCCTGTGCCTGGCGTCGATCGGCTACGGCACGCTCACCACGTTCATCACCCTCTATTACCTCTTTCGCGGCTGGTCCGGGGCGGCGTATTGCCTGAGCGTGTTCGGCCTGTGCTTTATCCTGTCGCGGTTGGTGTTTATCTCCGGTATCAAGCGCTTTGGCGGTTTTCAGGCGGCCATTGCCTGCATGAGTGTCGAAACGTTGGGCCTTGTGCTGCTGTGGCTGGCCCCGTCCACCGGCATCGCCCTGATAGGCGCGGGGCTGACCGGCTTTGGCTTGTCGCTGGTTTACCCGGCGCTGGGCGTCGAAGCGATCAAACAGGTGCCCGACAGCAGCCGGGGCGCTGGCTTGAGTGCCTTTGCGGTGTTTTTTGACTTGGCCTTGGCAATCGCCGGGCCGTTGATGGGCGCTATCGCCCTTAACCTCGGCTACGGCTGGATCTTCTTTTGCGCCGCCCTGCTCTCGGTCAGCGCCCTGGGCTTGACCCTATTGCTCAAGCGCCGCGCTTACTGATCGGCGGTTTCCAGCCCGGCGCGGCTGGACTGCGCCAGGTTGTGGCTGAAGAAGCGCCCCGCCTGGGAAATCAGGTCACGGTGAATGCCTTCGCGGTCCACGCCGTCTGCGTCGGTGCACAGCGCCGGGGTTGCGGCTAACTGGTACTCGTCGCACGGCGCCATGAACACAAAGTGCCCCGCCCCCGCCAGCAACTTGAAGTCCGGTGGCTGCGGCAGTTTGCGCGCCAGGGCTTCGGCGTTCTTGTCCACGGCGACCAGTTTGTCGCCATCGCCGCTGTACAGCAGCACCGGCACATGCACATCGGCCAGGGTGTGACGACCAAACATCAGGCTCAACGGCGCCATCAGCATCAAGGCGTGGATGCGCGGGTCGGCCTGGGGTTGCAAGTCCTCGCGATCGACCACCAGCTCGCCCTTGGTGGTGCAGGCATCACGGTCCTCGGGGCGTTGCTGGCAATAACGACGTAGCCGATTGAAGTCAGGCTTGGCGCCCGCCAGGATCAAGGCGGTTTCGCCCCCGGCGGAGTAGCCAATGATGCCCACCTGGTTGATGTTGACGAACGGCGAGAGCATCGGGTCGTCGAGGGTGGCGGAAATCGCCGCACTGATCTGGATAGGCCGCCCGTACAGGTTGCTGACCGTGCCCAACCGGCTGTGATCTTTATAGTTGTCGCCCGGGTGCAACACGGCCACCACTACAAACCCTTTGCGCGCCAGCGACGTCGCCAGGTCGTGCAGCGCCAGCGGCGTGCCCGTGTTGCCGTGGGACAACATCAGCATGGGGAAGCGGCCAATTGCGATCTTCGCGTCTTGCGTCGCGGCCACCCGATAGGCGCCCAATTCACTGACATGCTCAAGCCCCGTGGACGGATAAAAGGCAATCGCCTTCATCGGCTGGCCGTCCAGAGGGTCGAGAAACGTCATGCGGTGAAAGCCCACACTCCAATGCGGGTGCGGCGCAGGTGCGGCGTGCACTGAAACAATGCCGCCGAGCAGGGTAAGAACCAGAACTGCACAAAGACGCATCATGGGGATGTCCACCTTTGCTGCGTAGGCCCGCGTATCGCTTGAATTATCCATGGCCAGGGTGCTCAAACCGGGGGTAAACCCACGTGTGCATAACCTGGGCCAAATAAAGACTGCGGGAAAACGAAAAAACTCCGTACTCCGGTAACTATTTATGTCACCAGAATACAGAGTTTAGGCGTCTCGCTTCAGAATGAAATCGAGCCGGGTCAAAATTTACACAAGTATTACGCCACGGCGAACAGCTCTTCGATTTGCAGGTGGGCGCCGCTCAGCGCTTTGCCGCGCACCTCGTCGCCGTAGGCCAGGCCGTGGGCACGCACGATTTCGATGTCGGTAATCCCCAGGAAACCCAGCAATACCTTCAGATAATCCTCATGGGCCACGCCGGTCGGCTGGCCAGCATGCAGGCCGCCGGAGGTCGAAACGATGATCACTTTTTTGCCACCGCACAGGCCTTCCGGGCCTTTTTCGGTGTAACGGAATGTCTGGCCAGCCACGGCGATGCGGTCGATCCAGGCCTTGAGCTGGGTGGGAATGGTGAAGTTGTACATCGGTGCGCCCAGCACGATGGCGTCGGCAGCCAGAAATTCGGCCAGGGTGGAGGCGCTCAAGTCCGCCTCATGCTGCTGCACCGCGTCGCGCAGTTCAGCGGCAGTGCCCAATGCGCCCAGCGTGATACCCGAGAAGTGGTTGATGCCTTCGCTGGCCAGGTCGCGGTAAGTCACCTGCGCGGCGGGCTCTGCTGCCTGCCAGGCCTTGACCACACCCGCGCTCAGCGTACGGGATACCGAGTTGTCGCCAAGAATGCTGGAATCGATATGCAACAGTTTCATCAGGTTTCTCCAAGTGAGTATCGCCAGGGGCGATCGAATGGGGACAATCCTACAGATGACACCAATCATCGACTAGGCAACTCAAATGCGACTATTCGTTCCACATGCAGGACAATACACGCCCACACCTCGCCCAAACCGCCCACGGGACGCACCCTCCCGCGAAACACTGGATTAAACCTCGCGCGCCCTTCATCCTCCTCGCCCTGGCAACTATCATCCCCAGACAGCCCTTGGCGGACAGACTCCTTTGACGAACACACAGCACCCTCCCCTGACGACCGGATTGACCCTGATCCTGGCGATCTGTTGCGGCTTTTCGGTCGCCACCATCTATTACAACCAGGCGATGCTCCCGCTCATTGCGGGCACGTTCGAGGTGTCTACCGCCCATGTCGGCCAGATCGCGATGCTCACCCAGCTCGGCTACGCCTGTGGCCTGCTGCTGTTTGTGCCATTGGGAGACAGCATCAGCCGGCGCACCTTGATCCTCGCCGTCCTGTGCCTCAACTTTGTCAGCCTGCTGGCATCGGCCACCGCGCCGTCGTATGCCTGGTTGCTGGTGGCCAGCGTGATGCTGGGCCTGTCGGGCATCAGCGCCCAAGTGATCATTCCCGCCGCCTCCGACCTCAGCGACCCCGCTAATAAAGGCGCGGTGCTGGGCATGATGGTCAGCGGCCTGTCCGCTGGCGGGCTGTTGGCCAGGACCGTCAGCGGCGTGGTCAGTGGCTGGCTGGGCTGGCGCGGCATGTTCGCGCTGGCGGCGGCGCTGGACACGCTGTTGTTCCTGGCGATACTGACGCGCATGCCGGTGTCGGTTTCGGTGAGCAAACTCAAGTATTCGGCGCTGCTCAAATCACTCTGGAGCCTTGCCAAGACCCACTCCACCCTGCGCCGCTCGGCGATCAAGGGCGGCCTGGTGTTTGGCGCGCTAAACGTGTTTTGGGGCTCGATGGCCGCCTTGCTGGCGTTGCCGCCTTATGGGTTTTCCAGCGCACAGGCGGGGTTGCTGGGGTTGTCGGCGATTGTCGGCATCCTTTGCGCCTCGTCGATCGGCCGCCACACCCGGCGCCATGCCGCGCGGCTGGAGTGGGTCGGCATCAGCACGGTGCTGGCGGCCTTTGGGCTGATTTTCATCTTTGGCCCACAAGGCTGGTGGTGGCCGATCCTGATCGCGGCCACCTTTCTGGACCTGGGCAACCGCATCAACCAATTGTCCAACCAGACCCGCGTCCTGGCGCTGGACCCCACCGCCACCAGCCGCCTGAACACGGTGTTCATGGTGGTCTACTTTATCGGCGGCGCCTTAGGCTCGGCGGCCGGTGCCCTGGTGTCCGAGCACTACGGCTGGCAAGGCCAGGCGCTGACCGGTGTCGCCTTTGCGGGCACGGCACTGCTGATGGCCCTCAACAGCACGGCGCGTACATCGACGACCACTTAGGCTGACGCGTTTTGATTGTCCGGGGGGTGGATTAACCCGCGCTACACGCGGATAGTTCGTCCCACTGACAGGACAATAGGCTCGCCATGCAAGATCTGAATGACCTCTATTACTTCGCCAAAGTGGTCGAAGCCGGTGGTTTCGCCGCCGCCGGGCGGCTGCTGGGCATCCCCAAGTCGCGGTTGTCGCGCCGCATCGCCGAGCTGGAAGAACGCCTGGGCGCCCGTCTGCTGCAACGCACCACCCGGCAACTGACCCTCACCGCCGTGGGCGAACGCTACCTGCGCCACTGCCAGGCCATGTTGCTGGAAGCGGAGATGGCCGATGAAGCGGTGGCCAGCATGTCCAGTGAACCGCGTGGGCGCCTGCGGGTCAGTTGCCCGGTGGGCATGGCCCAACACAAGCTCCCCAACATCGTGGCCGACTTTCTGGCCGCCTACCCGCAAGTGCAATTGGAAATGACCCTGGTCAACCGCCGTGTCGACCTGGTGGCCGAAGGCATCGACGTGGCCCTGCGGGTGCGAGAGCTGGGCGATGAAGACCCACTGCTGGTGACCAAACGCTTGCGGCAGGCCCAGACCACACTGGTGGCCAGCCCGGAACTGGTCAACGGTCGCCAGGTGATCACCCTGGAAGACCTCAGGCAACTGCCCATCCTGGGCGCGCTGGAGGCCGACCGCATGGTCCACCAACGCATCTACGACCCGAAAGGCAATGCCCACGAACTGATGATGGAAGCACGCCTGGGCATCGACGATTTTGTGGTGCGCCGAGCCTGTGCCATCAAGGGCCTGGGCTTTACCGTGCTGCCGAGGATGTATTGCGAGGCGGAACTGGCCAGCGGGCAATTGGTGCAATTGCTCCCCGACTGGTCACTGCCGGGCGGCTGGTTGCAGGCGGTCTACCCCCATCGCCGTGGCGTCCTGCCCGCCATCCGCGCCTGGATCGACTTCCTGGAGCATGCCTTCGATAACTGCGGGGACCGTTTTCTATGACGATGACCGAAGACGAGGTCGCCCGCTTCTGCCTGGGCTTGCCCGGCGCACGGGAGGATTACAAATGGGGCGGTGTGCGGGTGTTTTCGATCGCCGGCAACAAGATGTTCGCCCTGCAGAACCTGCGTGGAGACTCCCTGGCGTTCAAGGTGGACAAGGCGTTGTTTCTTGGCCATGTCGACCGTCCCGGCATTCATCCTGCGCCCTACCTGGCACGAGCGCAGTGGATCATCATGCAAACGCCCTACCCGCTGGGCGCCGAGGAATTGCGCGGCTTGTTGCAGCGTTCTCACCAACTGGTGGTGAGCAAACTGCCCAAGCGCACGCAGGTCGGGTTGCGGCTAGAAGAGCGAGAGTAACGTGCCGCCCAGCAGCAACTGGTCGAACCAGAACGCTTGATGCAGCAACACGATCACCCAGAACAGCACCTGATAAGACACCTTGCGCGTCTTGTGACGAAACACCTGCTGGGCGATCAACGCCCCCGGCCAACCGCCCGCCAGCTCAACGGCGTGCAGCACGTTTTCCGGGGTGCGCCATTGCTGGGACGCGGCCTTGCGCTTGTCGCTCCAGTACAGCAAAAACGCGACCAGACTCACCACGCCGTACGCCACCAACGGCACCCGCGAAATGTCGCGATACCAAAGCAATGCCGAACCCACCAGCGGCGCGGCGCACAACAGCACAAACAACAGCGCCTTGAGGCGTGGGTATTGAAGAGTCATGGGCATCAGGCCTTGGCCGCCGCCCAGTCGATCCAGCCGAACTGCCAGGTGGCCAGGATCAACAAACCGAACGCGATCCGATACCAGGCAAACGCCGCATAACTGTGATTGGCGATGAACTTGAGCAGGCCCTTGACCGCGATCATCGCGAAGATGAACGAGGTGACAAAGCCAATCGCAAACACCGGCAGGTCGTCCGGCTGGAACAGCTCACGGTATTTGTAGCCCGAGTACACGGCGGCCCCGACCATGGTCGGCATGGCCAGGAAGAACGAAAACTCGGTGGCGGTCTTGCGCGACAGGCCGAACAGCAGGCCACCAATGATCGTGGAGCCCGAGCGCGAGGTGCCCGGGATCATCGCCAGGCACTGGGCGAACCCCACCTTGAGCGCGTCCTTCCAGGTGATCTCGTCCACCGTGTGGGCATGCGTCGCATGCTGGCGGCGCTCGGCCCACAACATGATGAAACCGCCCACCACCAGCGCCGTGGCCACGGTGATCGGGTTGAACAGGTATTCATGGATCAGGTCGGCAAAAATCACCCCCAGCACCACCGCGGGCAAAAACGCGATGAGCAGGTTGACGGTAAAACGCTGGGCATTGCGCTGGGTGGGCAGGCCCGTTACCACGTCGAGAATCTTGCGGCGAAACTCCCAGACCACCGCCAGAATGGCGCCAAGCTGGATAATGATGTTAAACGCCATGGCCCGTTCGCCACCGAAGTCCAACAGGTCGGCGACGATAATCTGGTGCCCGGTACTGGAGATCGGCAAAAACTCCGTCAGCCCTTCCACAACGCCGAGTATCACTGCTTGAGCGGCGGTCCAAAGATCCATTTTTCCCCCAAAGACATGCCCCTGGCATGCCTTGTCGATGTGTTCCGGATAGTGACCGGGAGCTGAAATGCCCGGCTGCGAAAAAACGTCATCACCAAGGCTGGATCCGGCCTTTTTGATGCACGGCCGAAAGCCTAATCAGACACGCCGAAAATGTCGACAAAAGTGCCAAAATTAACATTCTAACGTCCTTCATCGCGCATCTTTGGTTACAATCGGCGCCCTTTCCCCTTCCTCCGAGGAACCGCCATGTCCGGGCTCGAATTGTTTGCTGCCGCCCTCGGCGTGATCGCCGTCTGGTTGACCGCAAAACAGAACCCGTGGTGCTGGCCGATCGGCCTGGTCATGGTGCTGCTCTACACCTGGATCTTCTTCGACGAAAAACTCTATTCCGACACCCTGCTGCAAGGGGTCTACGCCGCGCTGCAACTGTATGGCTGGTGGCAATGGACCCGCGCGGGCGAAGTCCACCAGGGCCGGCAGGTGACCAGCCTGGGCCTCAAGCCGGTGCTTTCAGGCCTTGCGGTCGGCGCCATCGGCGGCCTGCTGCTGGGCGCGGTCATGGCCCACTGGACCGACGCCTCACAACCCTGGCTCGACGCCGTCCTGACCGGTTTTAGCCTGGTCGCGCAAATGTGGATGGCGCAAAAACGCGTGCAATGCTGGCCGTTGTGGATCGCGGTGGACGTGATCTTCGTGGGCCTGTTTCTCTACAAAGGCCTCTACCTGACCGCCGCGCTGTATGCGTTGTTCACCGTGATCGCCGTGCAAGGCTGGCGTGAATGGCGCGCCGACCCGGCGTTGCACGCATGAAGGTGGTGGTACTGGCCGGGCCCGAATCCAGCGGCAAAAGCTGGCTGAGCGCGCAATTGCAGGCGCATTTTGGTGGGGTGATGGTGAGCGAATACGTGCGTCATTTCATCGACCTGCACCAACGCGACACCACCCTGGCCGACATCCCGGCCATCGCCTGCGGCCAACTGGCCTGGGAAGACGCCGCCCGCGCCAAGCGCCCAGCCCTGTTGATCCTGGACACCCACCTGCTGACCAACCGGCTCTGGAGCCAGACGCTGTTTGGCGACTGCCCCGCCTGGCTGGAAGACGAGTTGCTGGCCCGCCATTACGACCTGCACCTGGTGCTGTCGCCCGAAGACGTGGAATGGACCGCCGACGGCCAGCGCTGCCAACCGCAGTTGGCCGACCGCCTGGCGTTTTTCCAGGCAAGCGTCGAGTGGCTGGAGCAACACCACCAACCGCTGCAGGTGATCCGTGGCGACTGGCAGGCCCGTCACGACGCAGCGTTTGCCGCCGTGGCGCACCTGCTCCAGTCATAAACCCTGCTCGCCCAAGCGATCCAGGTTGGCGTTCAAGCGCTGCAGCAAGGCCAGCAGCGTCTGCTGCTCCTCGCCAGAAAACCCCTCCAGCGCCTGCACGGTCCCCTGCACCAACACCTCGCGAGCCAGCGGCATTTTCTCGCGGGCAGCGTCGGTCAGGGTGATCAGGCGGCTGCGCTTGTCGGCGGGGTCGACCACCCGCTCGATCATGCCGTCACGCTCCATGCGCGCCAGCAACTGCGCCATGCTTGACTGCTCGACACGCGCGATGCGCACCAACTCGGCCTGGGGCAAACCGTCGCTGTGCTTGAGCGCCACCAACACCGGAATTTGCGCCACGGCAAACCCCAGTGCGCGCAGGCGCCCTTCGTAGAGACGGGTAAAACTTCGATTGGCCAGGCCGATCTGTTGCATCGGATTGGGTGCCAAAGGGGTATCGCTGATCATGGCGTTGACTTTCCATAGGAGCCTATGCATCAAATGTATAGGATCCTATCCAGACCGCCAAGGGCCTTTTCGATGAACACCCTCTCACGCATCGCCATCATCGGCGGCGGCCCCGCCGGCCTGACCCTGGCGCGCATTCTCACACTCAACGGCTTCACCGTGCACGTCTTTGAAAAAGACCGTGGGCCCCACGAGCGCGCCCAGGGCGGCACCCTCGACCTGCACCGTGAGTCCGGCCAACTCGCGCTGCAGCACGCGGGGCTTGAAGACGCCTTTTACCGCATCGCCCGCTACGACGACCAAGGCTCGCGGCTGATGGACCAGCACGCCCGCCTGCTGTTCGAAGACCCCAACCCGCACGCCGGTGACCGCCCCGAAGTCGACCGCGCCGCCCTGCGCCAGATCCTGCTGGAGGCCTTGCCCCCGGGCGGCGTGCATTGGGACGCCAATGTGCGGGAAATCCGCGAGGCGGGCGACAGCCGCTGGAGCGTGTATCTAGGCGACACCGCTCACGGCCCGTTCGACCTTGTGGTGGGTGCCGACGGCGCCTGGTCCAAGGTACGCCCGCTGCTTTCCCCCTATTCGCCGCAGTACAGCGGGCTGACGTTTATCGAGTTTTCGATTGATGACGTCGACCGCCGCCACCCGGACATCGCCCGGTTAGTGGGCCACGGCAAACTCGAAGTCGTGGGAGACGCCAAGGCGCTGATCGTGCAACGCAACGCCGATGCACACCTGCGCGGTTACGCGGTGTTCCGCGTGCCGGCCGATTGGGCCAGGCAGTCACTGGACCTTGCCTCGCCCCACGCCGCCCGCCGGGCATTGCTTGCGCAATTCAACGGCTGGCACCCGGACATACTTGCGCTGTTGCAGGCAGCCAACGACCGCTTTGTGCCCCTGACGATCAACGCCTTGCCGATAGGCCATTGCTGGCCCCACCGGCCGGGGTTGACCTTGATCGGAGACGCCGCGCACCTGATGTCACCGTTTGGTGGCGAGGGCGTGAACGCGGCCATGTTGGACGCAGCGCAACTGGCGCGGCAATTGATCGCCAGCCCGTCGCTCTCGCAGGCGGTACAGGCCTTTGAGCGCGAGATGTTCCAACGGGTAGCGCCCTTGGCCAAAGACAGCGCCGAGTCGGCAGCGGTGCTGCTGTCCCACGACGCGATCGCCCTCACCCTGGCCCACCTGCGCAACCACGTGGGCTGAATCAGTAACCCAGCGACAACCCGCTGTTGCGGCGTGGGTCGTTAGCCCCGTAGAACCGATTGTTGCCCACCGGCTTGCTACCCAGCGACGGCGCGCCCACCAGAATCGCCGCCAGGTGGTTCGCAGGCTGCGGCCCGGCAAATTTATGCCCCCAGCTTTCGAGGATCTTCTGGGTGTCGGGGCTCAAGGCAAAGCGTTCGATGTTGGTCGCTTCCGGCATCCACTGTTGGTGGAAACGCGGCGCGTCCACGGCCTCTTGAATGTTCATCTTGTAGTCGATGACATTAATCATGGTCTGCAAGATCGCGGTCAGGATCCGGCTGCCACCTGGCGTACCCACCACCATCACGGCCTTGCCATCGCGGGTGACGATGGTCGGGCTCATCGATGACAGCGGCGTCTTGCCCGGCGCAATCGCATTGGCTTCGCCCTGGATCAAGCCATACATGTTCGGTACGCCGACCTTGACCGTGAAGTCGTCCATCTCGTCGTTGAGAATCACGCCGGTCTTGCTGGCCATGACGCCCGCGCCAAACCAGTCGTTGAGGGTGTAGGTCACCGACACCGCGTTGCCCCATTGGTCCACGATCGAATAATGGGTGGTGTTGCTGCCTTCATGGGGCGACACGCCCGGTTTGATCGCCTGGGAATCCCCGGCCTTGTGCGGGTCGATGGCGGCGCGCAGTTTGGCGGCGTAGTCCTTGTCCAGCAGATGGGCCACCGGGTTCTTCACGAAGTCCGGGTCGCCCAGGTAGCTGTTGCGGTCCACGTAGGCGTGGCGCATGGCTTCGATCTGGTAGTGCACGCCCTGGGCCGAGCCATAGCCCAGCTCGGCCATGGGGTAGCCTTCAAGGATGTTCATGATCTGGCAGATCACCACGCCACCCGAACTCGGCGGCGGCGCCGACACAACGTGGTAACCCCGATAGTCACACTCCACCGGGGCCAGTTCGCGGGTTTTGTACGCGTCCAGGTCGGCCTGGACGATGATGCCCTTGCCCTTCTGGCTGGCGTCGACGATCGCCTTGGCCACCCAGCCCTTGTAGAAACCGTCGCTGCCCTTGGCGGAAATTTCCCGCAGGGTTTTCGCCAGGTCTTTTTGCACCAGCGTCTGGCCAACCTGCATCGGCTCACCGTTATGCAGGAAGATCGCGTGCAAGTCCGCGTCTTTCTTGAACTCGTCGGTGGCGCTGTGCAGCATGTCGATATCGCCCTGGTCCAGGGCAAACCCTTCCTCTGCCAACTTGATCGCCGGGGCAATCACCTGGGCGCGCTTGAAGGTGCCGTATTTGTTCAGCGCCATCTCCATGCCCGACACCGTGCCCGGTACGCCGACGGCCAGGTGGCCCTTGGCACTCAGGCCGTCGATGACCTTGCCGTCCTTGTCCAGGTACATAGTGGCAGTGGCGGCCAGTGGGGCTTTTTCACGAAAGTCCAGGAAGGTCTTGCGCCCGTCGGCCAGTTGCACGGTCATGAACCCGCCGCCGCCCAGGTTGCCGGCCGCCGGGTACACCACCGCCAGCGCATAACCCACCGCGACTGCGGCATCCACCGCGTTGCCGCCGGCCTTGAGGACATCGACGCCCACGTGCGAGGCCAGGTGCTGGGCCGTGACCACCATGCCGTTCTCGCCCGCCACCGGGGCCTGTGAAGCGGCGTTGACCATACCAAAGGGCACCAGTAGCGCGGTGGCAAGGAGTGTGCGGGTAAAGGGTTGATATTTCATCCATGACTACTCTGTTTATTGGAAGCCCCCGAAGGTAACGCTTTTCGGATCCAATTCGCAGCGCCTTGGCGTGTTTGTGACAGCGCCTGTCGGGAACAGAGATATACCCATGCTATATTCGCGGCCTTTGGTCGTGAGGAGCCGCCCGATGGCAACCAGGAAAACCGGGATCCGCGCCCAACAAGCGGACCAGACGCGCGCGCGCATTCTCCAGGCGGCGGTCAAGGTGTTCACCCGCGACGGCTACTCCGGCGGGCGCGTAGACAGCATCTCCAAGGAAGCGGGCTCCAACGACCGCATGCTCTATTACTACTTCGGCAGCAAGGAACACCTGTTCGTGTGCGTGCTGGAGCACACCTACGAGCAATTCAACAAAGCCGAAAGCAAGCTCAAGCTCGACCTGGCGGCGCCCGCGCAAGCGTTGCAGGACCTGGTGGGGTTTATCTGGCATTACTACGTCAAGCACCCCGAATTCGTGGCGATCCTGAGCGTCGAAAACCTGCACAAGGGCAAGCATGCCCAGCAGTCGAGCGAACTCAAACGCTTGTCGGGTGAAGCGGTGGGCGTGCTGCGCCCGATCATCGAGGCGGGCCAGCAGCAGGGCCTGTTTCGCGATGATGTAGACATCAAGCACGTCTACCTGATGATCGCCTCGCTGTGCTACTTCTATAACTCCAACCAGCACACCCTCAGCTCGTTCCTGGGCGAAAACCTGGCAGACAAGGGCCAGCAGCGCGACTGGCTGGCCTTTATCACCGACCAGATCCTGCGCGGTATCCAGCGCTGAAACCCGGTCAGTGCGTTCCCGGGTTGGCGCGCAAATGTGCCACCTTCTGCACCAACCCCTCCCAGGCCGGTGCATTGGGCGCAAATTGCCCGCGCAGGTAAGCCGCCAGTTGTGCCACTTGGGTGTCCGACAGGCTGTCCTTGAACCCTGGCATGTACCCCAAGTCCTGGGTGGCCGGGGTATTGATGCCCTGCAAAATCACCTTGATCAAGTTGTCGGGCCGGTCGCTGTGCACATTGGTGTTGGTGGCCAGCGAGGGGCTGACGCCAAACAGTTTCGGCCCCAGCCCATCGGCATGGCAGGCCTTGCACGCGCCCTCGAACACCCGGCGCCCCTCGGGGTTAGGCTGCGTCGCCGTCGCCACCACCCGGGCTTCGCCCGCGGCCTGGTCATTGAGTGAAGCGAGGTACACCGCCATCGCGCGCACGTCCGCCTCGGGCAATTTGGCCAACTGCGTCACCACCGGCCCCATCGGCCCTGCGGCCACACCGTGGGCCTCGGAGTAGCCGGTGCTCAGGTAGGTGAACAACTGGTCTTCGGTCCACGGGGTCGGCGCCTTGGACAGGCCATTCAGCGCAGGGGCTTCCCAGCCGTCTACCGTGCCGCCAGCCAGGAACGCCGCGCCGCCCTTCTCCGCACCCATCAGGTTGCGCGGCGAATGGCACGCCGCGCAGTGCCCCAGCCCATTGACCAGGTACGCCCCGCGATTCCACTGCGCACTGCGCTCGGGCTGCACGCGGATTTCACCCCGGCGCAGAAACAACGCATTCCAGCCCGCCATCAACGGCCGCAGGTTGAACGGAAAGCTCATCGCATTGGGCATCGGCGCCTGGCTGACCGGCGCCTGCGACATCAGGTACGCATACAGCGCCTGCATGTCCGCATCGTTGATGTTGCGAAACGCCGTGTAGGGAAACGCCGGGTACAGGTTGCGCCCATCCCGCCCAATGCCGTCGCGCATCGCCCGCTCGAACGCCGGGTACGACCAGTTACCGATGCCGGTCTTTTCATCCGGGGTGATGTTGCTGCTGTACAAGGTGCCAAACGGCGTGTGCATCGCCAGGCCGCCCGCATTAGTGGCCCCGCCCGGCGCGGTATGGCACACCGCGCAATCACCCGCCGCCGCCAGCAACCGCCCGCGCTCCAGAGTGGCCTTGGACCAGGTGCCTGCGCTGGGGGGCGCAATGGGTGCGATCTGCGCGTGAAACGGCCACGCTGTCGCGGCCATGCCCAGCACCGCACCGAAGGCTGCGAACAGCGAGCCGAACAGCCATTTGCGGCGCTTTTCGGGGGCCTTCGCAGGCTCGCCCAAGGTGCCCGCGTTCAAGGCCGCCAAGACCCGCTCGGGGGTGATGGGCAGCTCACGAAAACGAATGCCGGTGGCGTCATAAATCGCATTGGCAATGGCCGCCGCACTGGGCACCGACGCCGATTCGCCCGAGCCCATGGGCGGCTGGTCCTGGCGCGGCATCATCAGCACGTCGATCTCGGGCACCTGGGGAAAGGTCAAGATCGGGTAGCCGCCCCACTCCTTGCTGGCCACGGTGGACTCTTCAAACGTCACCCGCTCCTTGAGCACCCGGCTGGTGGACTGGATCACGTTGCCGTGAATCTGGTGCTGCACCCCCGCCGGGTTGATCATCATCCCCGCGTCGTGGCCGATCACCACCCGCGTGACCGACACATCGCCGGTCTGCTTGTCGATAGCCACGTCCGCCACCCACGCCGCCCACGCGGCGCCAAACCCCGGGAATTTGCTGTGGATGTAGCGCGCGTAGGCAAAGCCGCGGCCACGCAACAGATGGTCGTCGTTGGCGGTTTGCATCGGCGCAGTGCGCGGTGACCAGTTGGCGCGCTCGGCGGTGGATTTCACCAGGTCGATGGCCCGCTCATCCTTGAGGTAACGCAGGCGGTATTCCACCGGGTCCACCCCGGCGGCAAACGCCAGTTCGTCGATATAGGATTCGTGGGCAAACGTATTGGGCAACGCCGACACGCCGCGCATCCACGAAGCCCGCACGATAGGCGCCATGTCGTTAATGCTCACGCGCATATGGTCGATGGCATACGGCGGGATCGACGTGCGGTCGCCCATCTCGAACATCGCCGCCACCGGCTCCACCCGCCCGGTCAGCAGCAAGGCCAGGGTCGGCGCGCCGTTGGACGGGTAGCTGGTTTCAAAGTCATAGGCGGCAATGCTGCCGTCAGCGTTGAGGCCGCCGTCCACCTCCATCAACTGCGCGGTGCCCTTGGGCTCCCACTGGTGTTCCTGCTCGCGGGTCAGTTGCACCCGCACCGGCTTGCCCACCGCACGCGAGAGCAGCAAGGCGTCGGCGCACACGTCATCAGCGCAATTGCGCCCATAACAACCGGCGGCCTCCATGCGGATCACGTCGATCAGGCCTTCTTCGCACGACAGCAACCAGGCCAGGTCCGCACGTAGCAGGTGCGGGTTCTGGCTGCCGGTCCACACACGGCTGCCGCCCGGTTGGTAATCCGCTACGCCGCAGGACGGGCCGATAGAGCCATGCATCTGGTAAGGCCACAGGTACGTGCGCGGCATCCGCTGGCTGGCGGCGGCCAGCGCATTGTCAACCTCGCCCTGGTCCAGCACCGTGCGCCGCACCCGTGGGTTGTCGCGAATGGCCTGCTCCACATCGCTCATGTCCGGCAACGCCTGGTTCCAGGGCTTCCACTGCACCTGCAACTGCTGCGCAGCCTTGATCGCCTGTTCTTCACGCAGCGCCACCACACCGATGAAGTCGCGGATCACCACCACCGCGACGATGCCCGGGATATGGGCGATGGACGCTTCATCCACGCTCAGCAAGCTGTTGCCCACAAACGCGCCGCAATCCAGCCCCGCGTACGGCGGGCGAATCACCCGCCCGTGCAGCATATCCGGCACGCGCAGGTCGTGGACGTAGGTCAACTCGCCGGTGGCCTTGCCGGGAATGTCGACCCTGGCGGCGCCTTTGCCCACCAGGCGGTACTCGTCGATCGGCTTGAGCGGCGCGTCGCCAGAGATACGCAGCTCGTCATGCTCGCCACGAACCAGTTGCGCATAGCTGACGGTGCGGCCGTCTCTGGCGTGGATCACCCCGGCGTCCACCGTCAGCTGCCCGGCGTCCACCTGCCAGCGTGCAGCGGCACGCGCCAGGAGAAAACGCCGCGCTTCGGCCGCGGCATTGCGCAGCGGCACCGCGGAAATCTGCAAGGTCGCGCTGGCGATGGTCGCGCCCTGGTTCGGCACGCGCTCGGTGTCGCCCAGCACCATGTGCACCTGCTCGAGCGTCAGGTCCAGTTCTTCGGCGACGATCTGCGCCAGCGAAGTACGAATGCCGGTGCCCAGGTCCACATGGCCGTTGAACGCATACACCAGGCCGTCATCGTTCACGGCGATAAACAGCCCCAGCTCCTTGGGTTTCACCGTGGGCGTGCCGCCCTTGGCCACCGGGCCCGAGGGCGGCAACACGTCATCGACAATCAGCAGCACGCCGGTCTTGGCCAGCCATTGGTCACGGGTAGGGATCACGTCGGTCATGGGCGAGGTCCGGTTTGACGGGCGGCACGCAGCACTGCCCGCAGGATTTCGATGTGAGTACCGCAACGGCACAGGTTGCCCGACAGCGCATTGCGCACCTCGGTTTCGCTGGGGTTGGGGTTGCGGTCGAGCAAGGCCTTGGCGGTCATGATCATGCCGTTCAGGCAATAGCCGCACTGCGCGGCCTGCTCGTCGATAAACGCCTGCTGCACCGGATGCGGCGCCTGGCGTGTGCCCAGCCCTTCAAGGGTGACAATCTCGCGCCCCACCGCGCCGCCCAGGGGCAACACGCAAGCGCGCGCGGCCACGCCGTCGACGATCACCGTGCACGCGCCACATTCGCCCAGGCCGCAGCCGTACTTGGGGCCGTTGAGCTGCAAATCGTTGCGCAAGATCAGTAGCAACGGCGTATCGGCCATGGCGCTGACCTGCGTGGTATGGCCGTTGACCTCAAGGGCCACGGTGATGTGCTGGCTGTTCATGCGCTTCGCCCACTGCTGTTGGTGAAGTGCCTACTACATCAAAAAGTCAAAAAAAAGCGCCGCGTCCCTGGGGCCTCGCGACACACTTTTTTGATGAAGTGGCGACTACATGAACAACCAGCAAGAACAATGCCAGCCGATTTATTCCTGCGGATCGTCGATCATCTTGCGCAGCAAAAACAGCACCGCCACCTGCTCGGCGGGGTTGAGGTTACTGAGGGTCAACTGGCTGATTTTGGCGGCACTGGTCACGGTCTGCGCCACCGTTGCGGCACCGGCGGCGGACAAGTCCACCACCACCTTGCGCCGGTCCTGGGGGTCTGGTTCCAGGGTGATCAGTTCCTTGGCCTTGAGCCGCTCGACAATACCGCGAATGGTCGCCTGGTCTACCGCTGTGGCCTTGACCAGCTCGGTCAGCGAACTCGCACCGTGATCGCGCAAGGCACACAGGGTGACAAACTGCACGGCGGTGAGCTGGGAGTCACCGACATGCTGCTGAAAGATCGCCAGGTGGCGCTGATAGGCCTTGCGCAACAGGTGGCCGACTTGCTCGGAAAAAACGTAGGGATCAGACACTGCGGGCTCTACAGGCGATGGACGAGAGTGGGCATGATGGCGAGGTTGCAGGCCGGACTCAAGCACCCGTGCTGAAGTGGCGTGGCGTGCCGCCCCGCTCACCACAACCGCCCCAGCCCCGCCCCGGCCCCTAGCGGGCGCGGGAAGCCTGGGGCGCGACCACATCACCGCCGATCACCACTGCTTCGTCGTCCAGGTACACGTCGCAGTTACGCAGCGGAATGTCCATGTGGCACGGCGTCTTGCGCGTCCCACCCACCTCGGTGTTGGGCCCGGTGGAGAACAGGAAGTTGCCGTAGAACGCCCGCGCGTCCATGCACATGCCGTCGTTCTTGTCGTGCAGGCCCATGGCGGTCCACTGCGCCCGTGGCTGCAAGCCCCAGCCGATATGGGAAATGCCGTACACCTCGGGGTCGTCGAAGTACTTCATGTAGTCGCTCAGGTACTGCGCCTCGAAACCACCGTGAATGCGAGTGATGAAGCCTTTTTCGATTTCCAGGGTGATTTTCTCGCGGGTGTAGGTCTTGAACGGCAAGAGGATGTCGCCAATGTCCAGCACCAGTACGCCTTCGGCGGTTTCCTCGTTGGGCCAGGAGAACAGGAAGCCGCTGGGCCAGTGATCCCAGCGCCCCGGCTCGTCGGCAAAGCCGTATTCGGTGACCGACGGGTATTGCCCCAGCGCGGCGCGAAAATCACTGCCCGCGCGGGATTTGACATGGATCGAGCGCGCCTTTTTCAACAGTTGCTCGGCCGCCAGCACCCGCACCTTGTCTTGCTCGGTGGGCAGCATGCGCGCCAGCACTTCCGGGGGCTCCACTGCCAGCAGGATGCGCGTGCCGGTCTTGAGGATCTGCTCCTGTTCCGGTGAGTGCAGCAGCATCATCGTGTCGACGATCAAGTCGGCCGCCTCCAGCGCCCGCTGGGCCGCGATGTTGCCAGTCAGCGCGGTGTCGCCGCAGTAAGCGGTCATGTCGTTACCCATCGCCTTGGGGTGGTTGAACGAGGGCAATTCCACCGCATACACCTTGGCCCCCAGGCGCTGCGCGGCGTCCATCGCGGCGCGCACCGTGCGCGGGTCGGAATAGTGACTCTTGAGCACTGCCACGCTCTGGGTCGCATCGACCTTGGACAAGCTCAACACGTGTTCAAACATCTGGGTCAGTTCGCAGTCGCTTACCGGCATGTTCCTGTCTCCTGAAAGATTGCACCAAGTTCTGGCACCACGCTTCACCTCGGTGCATTTTTATAGCGTATACGCTAATTAATCACGATAAGACCTGAATTAAGGCCGGACTGCAAGCAGCGCACCAAAACGTTACCAATCCACACAAACCCAATAAAATATGGGCTATATGCGTTACACGGGATAAATATGGCCAAAAAATAATTTTTCGCCCACAGGCTATTAATTTAAAAATATGAGCGTATACACTTTAAAAACCTTGCGGACCGCTGCCGCCAGAAAACCAAAAAAGAGAGGACCACGCCCCATGGCAAGCACACAGAAAATCGCGATCGTCGGCGCAGGCCTGGGTGGCGCCGCCGCCGCCACCCTGCTGCAACAGGCCGGGTTCGACGTGGACATCTTCGAGCAGGCACCGGAATTTTCCCGCCTGGGAGCCGGGATCCACATGGGTCCCAACATCATGAAAATCTTCCGCCGCATGGGCATCGAAAAACAGCTGGACCTGATGGGCTCGCACCCCGAGCACTGGTTCAGCCGTTGCGGCCAGACCGGTGATTATTTCTCGCGCATCCCCCTCACCGGCTACGGCGCGTCCTACATCACCGTGCACCGGGGCGACCTGCACGCCTTGCAAATGTCCACCCTCAAGCCGGGCACCCTGCACTTCAACAAGCGCCTGGAAACCCTGGAAGAAACCGACAACCAGGTGCGCATGACCTTTGCCGACGGCGAGGTGAGGTACGCCGACATCGTGATCGGCGCCGACGGCATCAACTCGAAAATCCGCGAAGAACTGCTGGGGGTCGAAAAACCGCTGTACAGCGGCTGGGTCGCGCACCGTGCATTGATCCGTGGCGACCAGTTGGCCAAGTACGACCTCGCGTTTGAAGACTGCATCAAGTGGTGGACCGAAGACCGCCACATGATGGTCTACTACACCACCGGCAAGCGCGACGAGTACTACTACGTCACCGGCGTGCCCCATGCCGAGTGGGACTTCCAGGGCGCCTTTGTCGACAGCAGCCGCGAAGAGATGTTCGAGGCCTTCAAGGGTTACCACCCCACCGTGCAGGCGCTGATCGAGTCCACCGAAAGCGTGACCAAATGGCCGCTGCGCAACCGCAACCCGCTACCCCTGTGGAGCCGTGGCCGCCTGGTGTTGCTGGGCGACGCCTGCCACCCGATGAAGCCGCACATGGCCCAGGGCGCTGGCATGGCCATTGAAGATGCCGCGATGCTCACACGCTGCCTGCAAGAAACCGGCATCAGTGACTACCGCACCGCCTTTGAACTGTACGAAGCCAACCGCAAGGAGCGCGCCTCCCGCGTGCAGGCCGTGTCCAACGCCAACACCTGGCTGCGCAGCCAGGAAGACCCCGACTGGGTCTACGGTTACGACCTGTATGCCCACCCCCTCAAGTCGGGGGTGGCCGCATGAGCACCTTTCTCTACGGCGCTCACGTGCACGCCAACGGCATTCGCCAGCACTACCTGCGCTACGGCGGCAAGGGCCCCGTGCTTGTCCTGGTCCCGGGCATCACCAGCCCTGCGATCACCTGGGGGTTCGTGGCCGAGCGCTTTGGCGCGCACTTTGACACCTACGTGCTGGACGTGCGCGGGCGCGGCCTGTCGGCAACCGGCCCCGACCTGGATTACAGCGTCGAAACCTGCGCCGATGACATTGGCGCGTTCGCCCAAGCACTGAACCTGGACCGCTACCACCTGGTGGGCCATTCCATGGGCGCCCGCTTTGCCGTGCTGAGCGCAGTACGCCACCCGCAGGGCGTGGACCGTGTGGTGCTGATCGACCCGCCCGTGTCCGGCCCCGGCCGCCGTGAATACCCGAGCAAACTGCCGTGGTACGTCGACTCGATCCGCCAGGCCACCCAAGGCATGGACGCCGAGGCGATGCGCGCCTTTTGCGCCACCTGGAGCGAGGAGCAGCTGCAACTGCGCGCCGAATGGCTGCACACCTGCTACACGCCAGCCATCGTGCGGGCCTTCAACGACTTCCACGATGTGGACTTCCATCAGCACCTGCCGCACCTCAAGGCCCCCACCCTGCTGATGGTGGCCGGGCGCGGCGGCGTGATCCTCGATGAAGACATCGCCGAAATCCAGGACCTGCAACCGGCCATCAAGGTCGCCCGCGTGGCCAACGCCGGGCACATGATCCCCTGGGATGACCTGGAAGGTTTCTTCGCAGCCTTCGACGAATTCCTCGGCCCACGCCTCACCCCACAATAAGGGAAACCTCCATGCTCAAGCCTTACCGCATCGGCCAGATCGTGCCGAGTTCCAACACCACCATGGAAACCGAGATCCCGGCGATGCTCATCGCACGCCAGGCGATCCGCCCGGAGCGCTTTACCTTTCACTCCAGCCGCATGCGCATGAAACAGGTGCGCAAGGAAGAACTGGCGGCCATGGACGGCGAGTCCGACCGCTGCGCCGTCGAGCTGTCCGACGCCAAGGTGGACGTGCTGGGCTACGC
This sequence comes from Pseudomonas sp. SDO5215_S409, assembly GCF_054071325.1. Taxonomy (NCBI): domain Bacteria; kingdom Pseudomonadati; phylum Pseudomonadota; class Gammaproteobacteria; order Pseudomonadales; family Pseudomonadaceae; genus Pseudomonas; species Pseudomonas sp. SDO5215_S409. The sequence goes on from NZ_JBSVWN010000037.1 coordinate 25,860, forward strand.
CTGCCTGGTGGCGATCATGGCCATGGGGCTGGGTTATCACCGCCAGTCCGAACAGCGCCTGCGCAAGGCCACTGCCGACAACGACGCAAACGCCCCGGTCATCACCAGCGCCGGTGCGCTGATCGAAGGCCTGAAAGTGATGGGCGCCAAACGCATCGCGATTGTCGCGCCGTACATGAAGCCGCTCACCGAACTGGTGGTGGACTACATCCGCGAAGAGGGTTTTGAGGTGGTGGACTGGCGCGCCCTGGAGATCCCCGACAACCTCGAAGTGGCCCGCCACGACCCGGCCAGGCTGCCCGCCATCGTCGCAGGCATGAACCTGGAAGGCGTGGATGTGATCGTGCTGTCGGCCTGCGTGCAGATGCAGTCGCTGCCGGTCGTGGCCAAGGTCGAAGCGCAAACCGGCAAGCCCGTGCTCACCGCGGCCATCGCCACCACCTACGCCATGCTCAAGGCGCTGGACCTGGAACCTGTGGTTCCCGGCGCCGGTGCGTTGTTGTCCGGCGCGTACTGAGGAGCGCGGCCATGAGTGAACAAACCGCCGACGCCAACTACCAGGGCGTGTGGGGCAACCGCATCGGTTTCGGCAAAAAAGCCGCGCTGCTGATGATCGACTTCATGCAGGGCTACACCACGCCGGGCGCGCCGCTGTTCGCGCCGGGGGTGGTCAGCGCCGTGGCCGAAAGCGTCGCGCTGCTGGCCACCGCCCGGGCGCAGGGCATTGCGGTGGTGCACACCAATATCCGCTACCATCCCGGCCATTTCGCCGACGGCGGTATCTGGGTCAAAAAAGCCCCGGTGATGAAGGACATGGTCGAGGGCAACCCGCTGGCCGCGTTCTGCACCGAGGTGCTGCCGCATGCCGATGAAGTGGTGATCACCAAGCAGTACGCCAGCGCGTTTTTTGGCAGCAGCCTGGCCCCGATGCTGCACGCTCAGGGCATCGACACCGTGGTGCTGGCGGGCTGCTCCACCAGCGGCTGCATCCGCGCCACCGCAGTGGACGCGGTGCAACACGGCTTTCGCACCATTGTCGTGCGCGAGTGCGTCGGCGACCGACACCCGGCGCCCCACGAAGCCAACCTGTTCGACATCGACAGCAAGTACGGCGACGTGGTGAGCAAGCAGGAGGCCATCGCCCGGTTCAAGGAGCAATAAGGTTTGACCCGGAACCGCGCCACAGAGCGCGGTCCTTGAAAAACTGAGGCTGGCCTCCAAGCAGGGCCGCCTCAGTCTTCTGACACTGCCTTTGGACGTCGCTTCTACAGCACGCCGAAGTGCTGAACAAAGCGGCCGTATAAAAACCATAAGTCACCGCCAGGAGACACCCCGATGCCCATTGCGAATGCAGCGCCCGCGACCACCGTCGCCGACCCCGTCCACACGCTCTACCACAAGATCACCTGGAAGCTGATCCCGTTCCTGTGCTTCTGCTACCTGGCCGCTTACCTGGACAGGATCAACATCGGCTTCGCCAAACTGCAGATGCTCGACCAGTTGCACTTCAGCGAAACCGCGTTCGGCCTGGGGGCCGGGCTGTTTTTTGTCGGCTACATCCTGTTTGAAGTGCCCAGCAACCTGGTACTGGAAAAGGTCGGTGCGAAGATCTGGATCGCCCGCATCATGATCACCTGGGGGCTCTTGTCGGCATGCACCCTGCTGGTCACGTCCACCACCCAGTTCTACATTCTGCGGTTCCTGCTGGGCGCCGCCGAAGCGGGCTTTTTGCCGGGCGTGCTGTATTACCTCACCACCTGGTTTCCCACCTACCGCCGGGGGCGGATCATCGCGCTGTTCATGATCGGCCTGCCGCTGTCCAGCGTCATCGGCGGCCCGCTGTCGGGTTGGGTCATGGGGCATTTCGACCAGATCGCCGGGCTGCGCGGCTGGCAGTGGCTGTTTTTGATCGAAGCGATTCCCAGCGTGCTGCTCGGCGTGCTGACCTTCTGGGCACTGCCCAACAGCTACCAGCAAGCCAAATGGCTGTCGGAGGACGAAAAACGCCTGCTGCAAAGCGAACTGCGCAAGGACGACGCCGACGGCAGCGCCAGCAAGCACAGCTTTCGCGACGGTTTCTTCAACCTCAAAGTGTGGATGCTGGGCGGCATCGACTTCTCGATCCTGCTCAGCGCCTACGCCATGGGCTTCTGGATGCCGACCTTCATCCGCAACGCCGGTGTCACCGACACCTTTCACATCGGCGTACTCACCGCCCTGCCCAGCGTCGCTGCGCTGCTGGGCATGCTGTTGATCGGCGCCAGCTCCGACAAACACCGCGAACGCCGCTGGCACATCATCGTGCCGTTCTTCATCGGCGCAGCAGCCATGGCCACCAGCACGTTCTTTACCCATAACGTGGTGGCCAGGCGCTGTTCGCCATTGCCTCGGCCGCCATCATCGGCGCCGTGCCGGTGTTTTTCAGCCTGCCAGCGACCTTTCTCAAAGGCACGGCGGCGGCCACCGGCTTTGCGCTGGCGTGTTCGCTGGCCAACATTGCAGGCCTGGTGAGCAATTCGTTGATGGGGGTGGCGATCGACCTCACCGGCAGCAGCGCCGGGGCCTTGTGGTTTTTCGCTGGCTGCCTGATTCTCAGCAGCTTCCTGGTCATCGCCTTGCCGGCGAAACTGGTGAACCGCTAACAACAACAATTTTTCGAGTGAATCCCCATGCAAGGTTTCATCAAACGCTGTGCCCTGCTCGTTGCCGTAGGCCTGTGCGCCGGTACGGCCCAGGCGGCCGAAAAGGTCATCTTCGACACCGACTTCAACGTGCTCAACGATGACGGCCAGGCCTTCATCATGCTCGCCCAGTTGCATGCACAAAAACGCATCGACCTGCTGGGCATGACCCTGGTCAGCGGCAACGCCTGGGTCGACCAGGAACAGGTGGATGCGCTCAAGGCGGTAGAACGCATGGGCGTCGAAAAACACGTCGGCGTGTATTCCGGCGCGGCCTACCCGTTGCTGCATGACTACGCCAGTTACGAACAGGAAAAGGCGCTATTCGGCACGGCCTGGTCCGGCGCCTTCAAGGCCCCGCGCCCCACCTCGCCTGCCCAACTGATCGCCCCGCCAGACGGCCTCGCGACCCACACCCAACTGCGCAAGGAAACCGCCGCCCAGTTCATCGTCGACAGCGTGCGGGCCAACCCGCATGAAGTCACGCTCCTGGCGGTGGGCCCACTGACCAACATCGCCCTGGCGATCCGCTCGGCACCGGACATCGTGCCGCTGATCAAACGCATCGTGTACATGGGCGGCGCGCTGGAGATCCCGGGCAACACCACGCCCGCGGCGGAGTTCAACTGGTGGTTCGACCCCGAGGCGGCCAAGATCGTGTTGCGCTCAAAAGTGGAACACGTGATCTTCCCCAACGATGTCTGCGAGACCGTCACCTTTGACAAGTCGGTGTACGAGCGCGTGATTGCCCACAAAGGCGCGATTGCCGACCTGTACAAACACGAGTTCGGCCCGCTGTTCGCCAAAGACCCGAGCTACCACAGCTTCACCTGGGACAGCCTGCCCGCGCTGTTTCTGGTCAACCCCGACATCGTCACCCAATCGCGCGACCTGTGGGTGGACGTAGACGCCACCTTTGGCGCCGACTACGGCCGCGCACTGGGCTACAGCAAAGTCGCGCCGGTGGGAACGCAAAAAGCCAAGGTGGTGTTCGGCGTGGACCAGAAAAAATTCTGGGACGGCTACGTCAACCTCGTAACCTTGCCTACTCCGGTGACCCTCAAGCCGTAAACCCTGGCCTCTTTCCCTACTGGAGCAGTGATTGCTCGCTCCAGCAGGGAAACAGGGCTTTTGAACTTCACCCTGTGAATGGGCTTTGCGCAGGCGGCGAGACTTACAACGTCGACAACGTTCGGGTCAATACGCCTAAAAACCCTCGACACATTCACCGGAAACAGACGGATGAAAACACAGTTCTCTGACTTTACCGAAGCGCAATTCATACGTTTTATGCAGAGCATTCGAGCGGCCAACAGAGAAGCTTCTGATGAAGTGCTTGATCTGCTGTTGAGTCAGTTTTGCTCTGTCACAGAACACCCTGACGGTACAGACTTGATCTATTACCCCGAAGAGGGTGCAGATAATTCCAACGAGGGCATTACGCAAACGGTTAAGCATTGGCGCGAAACCAACGGTCTGCCGGGCTTCAAAACCGCCTGACTGATAGCGCTGAAAAAAGCTGGGAAGCGGCGGTGCACGCTCCCCTGCTTTTCAGGCGCGGCCATTAAGCCAGCGCTGCAAACCCGCGCTGCAAATCCTCGATCAGCGCCTCCACATCCTCAAGGCCGATATGCAAACGCAGCACCGGGTTCAGTGCACGGTTTGCCTGGTTTTCGCGGTCCTGGGTATCGGCTGGCGTGATCAGGCTTTCGTAGCCGCCCCACGATGCGCCCAGGCCAAAGACCTGCAGCGCGTCGATAAAGCGCTCGACGTTGCGCACATCGGCGTCCACCAGTTCGAACGACAGCAAGCCGTTGCTGCCGGTGAAGTCGCGCCGCCACAGGGCGTGGTCCGCATGCCCGGGCAATGCCGGGTGGAACACCTGTCGCACCTGCGGTTGCGCCTGCAACCACTGCGCGACCTGCAACGCCTGGCGCTCGTGCACGTCCAGCCGCGCAGCCAGCGGGCGGGCGCCGCGTAGCACCAGGTACGCATCGTCCGGGCTCACGGCGTTGCCGAAGGTATCGCTCATCTTCGCAAGCGTCGGCCACGCCGCTTGAGTGGTGCACACACTGCCCATCATCACGTCGCTATGGCCGCCCAGGTACTTGGTCAACGCCATGATGGAAATATCCGCCCCCAGCGTCAGCGGCCGGTACAGGTAACCCGAGCCCCAGGTGTTGTCCACCGCCAACAGGATGCCGCGCGGTTTGCACAGCGCCGCTATCGCGGGCAAGTCGCACAGCTCATACAACAGCGAGCCCGGCACCTCGGCGTAGACCATTCGGGTGTTGGGCCGAAGCGCGGCCTCAAGGCCCTTGCCGTTAGGGGCAAAATAGCTGACCTCGATACCGAACGGCTGAAGAAACTCAAGCGCCAACTTGCGCACGGGCGAGTACACCGCATCCGTGATCAACACGTGGTCGCCGGGACGCAGGTAGGCCAGAAACACCTGCGCCGCCGCGGCAAGGCCGGTGCTGTAGAGCCGTGTGCGATAGCCGCCCTCGAGTTCCGTCACCAGGTCTTCCAGGGCAAACGCCGTCGGATTACCGCGTGCGCCATAGCTCAGTACGCGCTCGCTGTCGCGTCGGGCGCGGGCATCGCGCATCTGCGCCAGGTTGTCGAACAACACCGTGCTCAAACGGGTCACCGGCACATTCACTGCACGGCCGCCCTGGCCTTTTGCAGTACGTGCGGCATGCGCCAGGCGGGTGCGTACCCGCGACGGTTTTGTAAGCGGGGTGAGGCTGGCAATCTCGGCCTCGCTCATCTGCGCGAGCAAGCCGATCTCCCACGCCAGGTACTGACGCGCCGCCGCCTTGTTGCCGCTGTGGCGGTCGTGGGTGAAGAACAGAAAGTCGATGCATTGAGCGTCTGCCAGCGTCTGCACGCCCTCGCTCACCGGCAACCCGGCGGCCACCCCTGCGGCAAAACCGCCGTCGAGCAGGTGCACCGGCCCCGGCAGGTCGAGGGCTGCAAAAGCGGCCAGCGCCGGGTCGTCAGCCACCAGCACCAGCGGGCGGTGATCGGTTGTCAGCAATGAGCGGATCGACCACTGCGACCCGGCAATATGCCCCTTGCGGTACACCATGCTGGGGCGCAGGTCCACCAGGTTGACCGCCAGGCCTTCCAGCGCCTGCACGCTGATCAACGGCAACGGCGCATACGCCACCGGCGCGATCAGGGGCAGCACCAAACCGCTGCCGATGCCCCCTTCAAGTACGTAGGCCTCGTGGCCCAACTGGCGCAACCAGCTGGCCACAATGGGCGCGCGGATGCCGTCGCTGTCCACCAGCACCACCCGCGCGCGGCGTACGCCCACGTACAGGTCGGTGGACTGGATCAACTGCCCGCCCGGGGTGTGTTGCGCGCCGGGCAGTGTGCCCACGGCAAACTCTTCGGCGGTACGCACGTCGCACAGGAACAGGCTGCGCGCGGCGTCATCGGCCCATTGGCGCACCTGCCCGGCCGTCACCGTGACCACCCCTGCGCGCTCGGCCAACTGCTGCGCGGCCAGGCGCTGGGGCTGCAAGTCGCTGCTCACGGCGTCGGCATACCGCCGCGTGCTGCCGTGTTCCAGTTGGAAGTCTTCCAAGTACCAGCCTTGCGTGCCGTTTTCCAGCGCGTACACCGGGTTTTTCAGGCCCAGGTTGATCAGGGTCTGTGCGCCAATGATGCTGCGGGTGCGGCCCGCGCAATTGACCACGATGGGCGTGGCGTCGTCGGGCACCAGGTCATGCACGCGATACCCCAGCTCGCCATTCGGGCAGCAGACGGAGCCGGGAATGGTCATCTTGCGGTATTCCTCGAACGGCCTGCCGTCCAGCACCACCAATGGCGTGCCCGCGGCTTGCCAGTCGGCCAACTGGCGAGCGGTGACGTGAGGCGTGTGACTGGCCTCCTCCACCAACTCGCCAAAGGCTTTGGACGGCACATGCACACCGGCAAACAGCTGGAAACCGGCGGCCTGCCAGCCCTCGGCGCCGCCTTGCAGGCGATGCACATGCGTATACCCCAGCGCCTCCAAGCGCTGCGCCGTGCGCGCGGCCACGTCGCTGTCGTCCTGGTCGTAAATGACCAGGCGCACCTGAGGGTTGGGCGCCAGGCGACGCACCTCCAGCTCCAGGCGACTGTAGGGCAGGTTCACCCCATAAAACAGGTGGGCCTCGCCGTATTGACCGTGCTCACGCACGTCGAACAGGGCGATTTCCTGCCCGTCAAACAACCATTGCTGCAATTGCTTTGGGGTGATGGTCTTGCTCATGAAAGTCCCAACCAGAAAGAGGAGTTATTGCAGCGCCAGCGAGCGCTCGTTTACCGCGATGTCGCGGCCCTTGGCATACGCCCGTTGCACCGCCGGGCGCGCCTTGATGCGCTGGCGCCAGGCCTGGATATGCGGGTAGCTCGCCAGGTCCTGGCCTTGGCGCAGCGGCTGGATCCACGGGAAAATCGCCATATCGGCCACCGAGTAGTCCCCGGCCACGTAAGGCACCTCGGCGAGGCGCTGCTCCAGCACCTGGTAGAGACGCGTGGCTTCGGCGTTCAACAGGTCCAGGGCAAATGGGATCGGTTGGGGCGCCTTTTCCTTGAACACCTGCAACTGGCTCAGGTACGGGGTGATATGCCCCACTTGCCAGAACAGCCATTGCTGCACCGTTTGCCGCTCGGCCGTGCCGGCAGGCGGCAAGAAGCGCCCGTCGGTGTCAGCCAGGTAATTGAGGATGGCGCCAGACTCGAACAGGCTCAGCGGCGTTTGGCCGCGGTAGTCGACAATCGCCGGAATGCGCCCATTGGCGCTGATGCGCTGGAAGCTCTCCTGTTTTTGCGCACCCTCGCGGATGTTCACCGGGATCAAGCGGTAATCCAGTTCCAGCTCTTCGAGCAGGATGCCGACTTTCAGCCCGTTGCCGGTCGGCCAGTAGTAGAAGTCGATCATGCGTAGGCCTTGATCGAAGGCGCCATCTGCGAGGCGTTGTAGTTAAGGATTCGACCGTCCGCCTCCACACCGTAACGACCGTTGAGCGACTCCAGCGGCAAGCCGTACAGGTGGAAATGCAATGTCGCCTGCTCGCCCTCCACACGAATGCCGTGCAGGTCTTCACCCAAAAACGAAATCGAGGTGCCCGGCTGCACAATCACTTCCTTTTGCAGGCTCAGCGTGGTGAAGCCCGGCTCGCGCCCTTCATCGTTGCGCTCATAGACATGGTTGATCTCCTGCCCCTCGATGGCACTGATGATCGCCCACGTCTCGTGGTTGTGCGCGATGGTGCTTTTGCCCGGCAGCAATGAGTTCAGGTACAGCGTCGGGGTATCGCCGTCGTCGTTGAGGCGATAGCGGAACGCGGTACTGCCCTGCCCCGGCACCGGCGCGGGGAAGGCGTCGAAGTTGAACAGGTCGCGGCGCTCCGTGAGGCCTTCCAGCAAGGCGACGATTTCTGCCAGCGCGGCACGGTCGACGCCGCGGTCGTTGATCACGCGGACTTGCTGCAGGAAGGCTTCGATAACGGCGGCACGGTTTGCGGTACTCATGACGGTACTCCTCTTATCAGACAGACAGGCTGTAACGGCTCAAATTGGTCAACAGGTACGGGTCGTTGGCAGGCACCGGACGGCGTCCCGGGTCACCCAGCGCATGGCGCAGGAACACCTGGGTGCGCTCGCTCGCCGGGTTCTGGAAGATCTGCGCGGCGCTGCCGTGCTCCACAATCACACCGTTTTCGGTGAAGTAGACGAGGTCGCTGATGTCCTCGGCAAAGCGCATTTCGTGGGTGACCAGCACACAGGTCATGCCCTCTTCGGTCAGCTCACGGATCACGGTGAGCACTTCACCGACGGTTTCCGGGTCCAGGGCCGAGGTCACTTCATCGAACAGGATCAGTTCCGGGCGCATCGCCAATGCGCGGGCGATCGCCACGCGTTGCTGCTGGCCACCGGAAAGCTGGCCCGGGTAGGCATCGGCCTTGTGCTCCATGCGCACCTTGGCGAGCAAGGCGCGGGCGTCTTTTTCGGCGTCGCTGCGGTGGCGGCCCAGCACTTTGCGCGGGGCGATCACCAGGTTCTCCAGCACCGACAAATGCGGGAACAGGTTGTATTGCTGGAACACAAACCCGACGCGCTTGCGCAACTGGATGCGCTGGGCCTCCTGGGTGAGGGTGTCTACCCGTGTGTCGCCCACGCGAATCGTGCCTTGCTGGGACGACAGCAAACCGGTGATGCAGCGCAGGATGGTGGATTTACCCGACCCCGACGGGCCGATGATCGACACGGCCTGGCCGCGATGCACGTCAAGGTCGATGCCTTTGAGCACCCGGTTGTCGCCAAACGACAGGTGCACATCCCGCAGGCTCACCAAGGGTTCAATAGAAGGCATAACGGCGCTCCAGGTGTTGGGTCAAACGGGAAATCGGGTAGCAATAGGCAAAGAACAGCGCGAGCAGGCTCAGGTAAATCACCACGGTGAAGCCGGTGATGTTCACGGTGTTGCTGGCGATCTGCGCGGTGTCGATCACGTCATGGACTCCCACCAGCGAGGCGAGCGCGGTGCCCATGGTCACCACGGCATACAGGTTCATCCACGGCGGCAACATGCGCTTGAAGCACTGCGGCAAAATGATCGAGGTGAACAACTGCACCCGGGTAAACGCCAGCGAGCGCGCCGCCTCCCACTGGGTGCTGGGGATCGAGCCGATGGCGCCGCGAAAGATCTCCGCCACGTTGGCACTCGCTGGCAACGCCAGCCCGATGGTCACTTTGATCCAGTCGGGAAACGACACGTAGCTGCTGCCGATGTGGATCTCGAAGGGGAATACATAGGTGGTGAAGTAGATCAGCACCAACCACGGCGCATTGCGAAACACCTGCACCCACAGGCGCGACACACTGCGCAGCGGTGACAGCGCCAACGCGCCGATCAACACCCCCAGCACGGTGCCCAGGGCAATCGCCAACAGGCTGATCAAAATATTCTGGGCAAAGCCCACCGCCAGCGCGGGCGACCATTGCAACAGTGCGTTGAGCACCGGGAACGATTCAATGGCCATAACCGGGCATCCTCAGGCGCGCTTCCAGCGCACGCCCCACGCAATTGACGACAAAACTCAGCAGGCCGAAAAAGCTCAGGATCAAGATCATCAGCTCCAGCACGTTGTCGCTCTGGGTCCAGATCATGATCGAGGCGTAGGTGATATCGCCGACAGCAATCGCCGAGGCCACGGCGGTCATCTTCACCAGGTCGATCAGGTTGTTGATCAACGACGGCAAGGCAAACCGCACGGCCAGCGGCAACTGCACGTTCCACAGCAACTGGCGACTGCTGAAGGCCAGGGAGCTGGCGGCCTCCAGCGTCACCGCCGGCACCGCTTCGATGCCCGCGCGCAGGGCTTCGGCGTGAAAGGCGCCCTTGTGCAACGAGATCACGATGACTACCCAGGCAAACGGCGTCAGCGGGTTGGCCGCGCCCACCGCTTGGGTGAGCAACATGTTGAGCACCAGAAACGCGCAGTACAGCTGCACCAGCGTCGGCGTGTTGCGCGTGACCTCGATGAACACCCGTGCAGGCCTCGCCAACCATGGGTTGCCCGAGGTCAGCAGCGCCGCCAGGCTGATGCCCGCCAGCAAGCTGCCCACGATCGTGAACAGGCACAACAACACCGTGGTCCAGGCGCCTTGCACCAAGGTGCCGCGCTGGTAGGCGTCCAGCAAAAAGGTGTAGTTCAGCCCGAACCCTGCGGCCCAATGAACAAAAAGCGCCAGCCAATCACTCATGCCGCGCCCCGCAATTGCGCGCATGCCACCGCAATCCGCCGCCCGGCTTCCACCACGCTGTCGGTGGCAGTGGCGATGGACAGGCGAAACCACGGCGAGAGGCCATACGCGCTGCCCGCCACACCGGCCACGCCTTCTTCCAGCAAATACGCGACCACGTCGGCGTCGTCGTTCAGGCGCTGGCCGTCCGGGCGGTAGCGGCCTAGCAGGCCCTGGCAGCGAATGAACACGAAGAAACCGCCCTGCGGCTCCAGCACCTCGAGGCCGTCCACCGGCTGGAGCGCCTGCACCAGCAGGTTCCGGCGCAATTGATAGGCCGCGACCTGCTCTGCAAGAAACGCCAGGCCCCCGTTATAGGCCGCGAGTGCCGCCGCCTGCCCCACCGAAGACGCACCCGAGGTGGATTGCGATTGCACCACCGCCATCGCCTCAGTCAGGGCCTTGGGCCCGGCGCCAAAGCCGATGCGCCAGCCGGTCATGGCGTACGTCTTGGACACGCCGCCCACCAGCAGGCAGCGACCCTGCAGATCGGGTGCGACATTAAGCAGGCTCTGGGCCGGGCGGCCGTCGAAACGGATGTGTTCGTACAACTCGTCCAGCAACACCAGCACGTGGGGATGGCGGCGCAACACCTCGGCCAACGCGTGCAGTTCGGCCTCGCTGTACACCGCCCCGCTGGGGTTGCCCGGGCCGTTGAGGATCAGCCAGCGGGTGCGGGCGTTGAGGTGCTGCTCCAACTGCGCGGGCAGCAGCTTGCAGCCCTGGGCAAAGCCACATTCGATGAACACTGGCTCGCCGCCGTTGAAGCGCACGCTGTCGGGGAACGACGGCCAATAAGGCGTGGGCACCAGCACCTGGTCGCCGTCATCCAGCGTCGCGGCAAAGGCGTTGAAGATGATCTGTTTGGCACCGTTGGCAATGACGATGTTTGCCAGCGGGTAGTCCAGGTGATTTTCTTGCAGCAACTTGCGCTGCACCGCCACCCGCAGGGCCTTGACGCCCGGTGTCGGCGTGTACTTGGTGGCGCCTGCGGCAATGGCGGCGTAGGCGGCCTGCTTGATGTGCTCGGGGGTGTCGAAATCCGGTTCGCCGGTGGTGAGGTCAAGTATGTCGCGACCGGCCTCGCGCAGCTCGGTGGCGCGGGACTTGGCGGCAGCATTGGCGGACAGCGACACGCGCTGCACCCGTTGGGACAAGCGGACGGTCATGGCAGCACCTTGCCGGGGTTGAGCAAATTGTGAGGGTCAAGCGCGTGCTTGATGCGGCGCATCAGGTCCAGCTCCACCGCGCTTTTGTAGCGGCTGAGCATACCGACCTTGCGCTGGCCAATGCCGTGCTCGGCACTGATGGAACCGCCATGGGCGTGGGCGCTGTCATGCACCAGCGCGCTCAATTGGGCGTAGTGGGCCATGTGCGCGTCGATGCTCGAGCCCAGCGGATGGGACACGTTGTAGTGCAGGTTGCCGTCGCCCAAGTGGCCGAAAGTAAAATTGCGCACGCCGGGAAAATGCTGCTGCAACAACGCGTCGGTATGCGCGACGAAGGCCACCACCTGAGAAATCGGCACCGAGATGTCGTGCTTCATGTTGCGCCCGGCACGCTTTTGCGCCTCGCTCATGTTTTCGCGCAGCAGCCACAGCGCTTCGCTTTGCGCCAGGCTTTCGGCAATCAAGGCATCGGCCAGCAATTGCTGCTCAAAGGCTGCGCCCAGCACCGTTTCAAAGGCTTCACGGGCGTGGGCCTCACCGTGGTTGTCCGACAGCTCCAGCAACGCGAACCACGGCTGGCGGGCGTCGAGGAACGGTTGCGGGCCTTCGGGAAACTGCTCGCGCAGCAGCGCCAGGCAATCGGCGCTGAGCAGTTCGAACGCGGTCAGGCTGGCGCCAAACCCTGCGCGGGCATGGGACAAAAACGCCACGGCCTGCGCCAGTTCGTCAAAGGCCAGCAACGCAGTGGCCTGGGCCTTGGGCAGCGGGAACAGCTTGAGGGTGGCGGCGGTGATAATGCCCAGCGTGCCTTCGCTGCCAATGTACAGGTCACGCAGGTCGTAGCCGGTGTTGTCCTTGCGCAAACCACGCAGGCCGTTCCAGATCTCACCTTCGGCGGTCACCACCTCCAGGCCCAACGTCAGCTCCCGGGTGTTGCCGTAGCGCAACACCGCAGTGCCACCCGCGTTGGTGCCAAGGTTGCCGCCAAGGGTGCAACTGCCCTCGGCGCCCAGGCTCAGCGGAAACAGGCGCCCTGCCGCACGGGCCGCGTCCTGCACGTTTTGCAGGATGCACCCGGCTTCGACGGTGAGGGTGTCGTTGTCGGTATCAATACTGCGCACACGGTTCATGCGGTCCAGCAGCAGCAATACCGAACGGCCGCTGGCGTCCGGAGTGGCACCGGCCATCAGCCCGGTGTTGCCGCCCTGCACCACCACCGGCGTGTTCAGCGCCACGCACGCGCGCACCACCGCCGCCACTTCTTCGGTAGTGGCCGGGTGCACCGCCGCGATCACCTTGCCGGTGTAGCGGCCCTGCTTGTCGGTGAGCCAGGGCGCGGCGTCTTCATTGCGCTGCACGTGGGCGGCGCCGAGCAGTTGTTGCAGGGTGTCGAACAGCGTTTCACTCATGGCTCAGTTGCTCGTGCAAGTCACGCAGGGCCTGGGACGGGGCCATGCCGGTGCGCTCGCCCAGGGCGATCAGCCAGCCGCTGCGGTGCCACTCGCGCACGATGGCGTCGAGCTTGGCCTGGGTGTCGTGCTCGCCCTTGCGGACCCAGATCACCGATTTGGACGGGATCAAATCGCCCGGCAACGGGATTTCATAACCGGACCACTCGGCATCGTCGAGCAAGGCGTGCATGGTCGGGCTGACGTGCACCGCCGCCACACAACCGTTGCCGCGCAGCGCCAGCAGCGACTCGGACTGGCTGCGGAACGCCTTGATCTCGGCGCCGTAGGTTTCCTGCAACGGCTTGATGAAGTTGCTGCCCTGGGACACGCACACCGGCTTGCCTTTGAGGTCGGCCCACTGGGTGATGCCGGCGCCCTTGCGAATCAAAGCCGCGCCGCCGACTTCCTCATAAGGCGTGGGCACGTAGTCCAGAATCTGCGCGCGCTCGTCGGTGTACTGCATGTTGGCGATCAGGATGTCGACCTTGCCTTGTTGCAGGAACTGCACGCGGTTGGGCGCCAGTACCGAGACGGTCTTGGTTTCTACGCCCAGCGCCTGGCCGATGCCCTTGGCCAACTCGACGTTGTAGCCCAGGTGCTCGCCGGTTTTGGGGTCGATGCTGCCAAACGGTGGGCCCGTGAGGATCACCCCTACGCTGATGGCATGGCGTTGCTGGATCTTGTCCAGGGTGGCGTCGGCCTGGGCCACGCTTGCACACACGGCAAGACTGAGGGCGGCCAGCAGTTTTAAGGTCATATCAGGCGCCCTTGAACTGGTTGTGCAATTGCACCAATGCCGGTGAGGCCGGGGTGATGCGGTTGCGGGTCTGTGCCTCGATCAGCCAGCCGCTGCGGTGCAGCTGCTGCACGATGGGGTCGAGCCGGGCTTGGGTGTCGCCCTCGCCACGCCGGGTCCAGATCACGGACGGGGCCGGGTTCAGCTCCGGGCTGATAGCGCGGTAGTCCTTCCATTCGGCGCTGTCGTTGACCAGCGGGTTGACCAGGGTGGAGTCATGCACCGCCGCCACGCAGTTGTTGCCGCGCAGTGCCAGCAGCGACTCGGAGGAGCTTTTGAACGCCTTGATCTGCGCGCCCAACTCGGTCAACGGCTTGACGTAGCTGCTGCCTTGGGAGGTGCACACGGGCTGGCCCTTGAGGTCGGCCCAGGTGGTGATCGTGCTGTCTTTGAGCACGGCGGCGGTGCCACCGATCTTGTAGAACGGGGTGGGCACGAACCCGAGGATCTCGCCACGCTCGGCGGTCCATTCCATGTTGGCGATCAACAGGTCGACTTTGCCCTGTTGCAGGAACTGCACGCGGTTGGCGGGCAGCACCGGCACCAGTTGCACCTCGGCCCCCAGCTGGCGCCCCAGTTCGTTGGCCAGGTCCACGTTCAGGCCCTTGGGTTGTTGGGTCACGGGGTCGATGCCGCCAAACGGCCCGCCGGACAACATCACCCCCACCACGAGCACATGGCGTTGCTGGATCTTGTCCAGGGTCGCATCGGCCTGCACCGCCGCACTGCCCAGGGCGATCAACGCACCCAGTATCACCGGCATCCCTTGTTTTACCGCTGCGCGCACAACGCCCATGGCCTCTGCCCCTCATTAGCGATCGGCGTACCCCGACCTGATGGGAGGGCATGCTAGGGAGAGTGCTGGGTGAACGGAAATGCAAATATCTAATATCGTTATAACTTGCCGTGTTTCTAAAACCACGACCTTGGATTAATCACCCATTTTGCGGGCCCATATAAAAAATTCGCGATCCAATACATAAATATCTGTAATGTTTATCTTCTCGCACTTGATATAAAACCGCCCCGGAACTGGCCATGTCGACCCTTGACCTTGAACTGCTGCGCACTTTTATTGCCGTGGTCGATCACCACAGTTTTGCCGAAGCCGGCACCCACTTGGCGCGCACGCAATCGTCTGTCACCCAGCACATGCAGCGCCTGGAACAGCAAGTGGGGGTGAGCCTGTTCGAAAAGCGCGGCCGCCAAAAACAACTGACCGAACCCGGCCTGCAACTGCTGCGGCATGCGCGGCAAATGCTGTCTCTCAACGACGACGCGCTCAATTCACTGCGTGAAAGCAGCCTGAGTGGCGTGTTACGCATCGGTTCGCCCCACGACATTGCCGACACCATCCTGCCGCCCATTCTCAGTCGCATCGCCCGGTCGGCACCGCGCTTGCGCCTGGAAATCGACGTGGGCCGCAGCCCCTTCCTGATGGACGATCTGCACCGGGGCAAGGTCGACATGATCATCTCCACCCGTACCGATCCCAATCTGGAAGGCTTTGCCCTGCGCACCTCGCCCGTGTGGTGGATCTGTTCGGCGCAGTACCTGCACGCCCCCAGCGAGCCGCTGCCCCTGATCCTGGTGGACGAGCCCAGCATCTACCGCCGCTATGCACTGGAAGCATTGGAGCGAGCAAATATTGCGTGGCGCCAGGCCTACCTGGCGTCCAACCTGATCGGCATCAAGGCCGCCACCCGCGCAGGGCTGGGCGTGACGCCACGCAGCATGGAAATGCTCGGCCCGGACATGCGGGTACTGGGTGAAAACGACGGTCTACCGAGGATGCCGGAGGTGACGTATTACCTGTGGATCCGACCCAATACGGCGAACCCGATTGCGCGCAAGGCGTATGACTTGATTCGGGCAAGCCAGGGGTTGTGAGGGGGCACGTGATACGTGGAGGTAGCCCCGCACACTGAGTGGACGTCAGCAAATAACACCGTCAAAGCAAGAAGCGCTGTAAATCCGATAATAAATTCAGAGTTTTCATACCCCGCGAATTGGCGTTTTCAGGCACACATCGGATGTTGCCCCTCTCAATATTGCTCCCCGGCAGATCGGACAACGTCTGCCTGGCAGCCGCCTGACCGACGGTCCCCTCAATCGCTTCTATATACATATAAAATATGCATACTGATGAACTTCAAGATTCAGTACGACCCTGCCAAAAACATCGCCAACCTACGCAAACACGGCGGCGTCAGCCTGGCCGACGCCGACGCGGTGCTTTTCGACGAAGCGGCATTGACCCTGCAAGACCGTGATCACGACGAAGCCCGTTGGATCACCCTGGGCAAGGACGCAAGCGGACGGCTGCTCGTGGTGGCTTACACCTATCGGGAACCGGACATCGTGCGAATCATCAGTGCCAGGCTGGCAACCCGGCATGAACGACGCCAGTATCAGGAGGCTTGAACCATGAAAGACGAATATGACTTCGGCAACGCCAAGCGCGGCGCTGTCGCCAGCGGCAAAGGCAAGACCCGCATCAGTATCATGCTCGACGACACGGTGATCGAGGCCGCACGCGCGCGCGCCGAAAGCGCGGGCATCGGTTATCAGACCGTCATCAATAACGTGCTGCGCCAGGTGTTGCTGTCTCAATACACCTACGACCTGACCAACCCCTCCAAACAACACGCAGCCTCGTTACACACGGTAAACGAGGGCATCACCCACTGTGATGTCGAGGCGTTGGAGCATCAACTGATCGCTGTTGCCCACGAGCTCAATCGCGTGTTCGGCACCCAAATCGACAAATAAGCCTCACGCGTCCACGGCAGCGGTGATGACACCGCGCAACACCTGCGCAGCGGCCATGGCCTCCTCCTGGGAGGTCACGTTGGTAAAGCCCATCATCAAGCCCTGCGCGCCGCCTGCCACGGTCCAGCGGGACAACGCCTGGACGCCCAGCCCCGCACGGTCGGCGCCGTCGGCCACCGCCTGGTCATCCACCGCCACCAACAGCCGGGCCAACAGGTTGATGCCGCCCGCCTGTTCATCCACGCGCAATAACGTGGCGCAATGGGTTTTCAGGGCGTGCACCAGCAACGCCCTGCGCTCGCGGTACAGCTGGCGCATTTTTTTCAGGTGCCGCGAGAAGTGCCCCTGTTCCAGAAATTCTGCGGTGGTGGCCTGCAGCAGTTCGGCGCTGCGGTTCTGCAACAGGCGAGCGCTGCGCCCGAACGTCGGCACCAGGGTTTGCGGCACCACCAGGTAGCCCAGGCGCAACCCCGGAAACAGCATTTTGCTGAAGCTGCCCGCGTAGATCACCCGGTCATGGGCGTCCTGGCTCTTGAGCGCGGCCAGCGGCTGGCCCTTGTAGCGAAATTCACTGTCGTAGTCGTCCTCGACCACCCAACTGCCCTGCTCTCGCGCCCACTCCAGCAAGGCCTGGCGGCGCGACGGGTGGAGGGCCACGCCCAGCGGACTCTGATGCGCGGGGGTGACAATCGCCAGGCGCGCCTGCGGGCCACGCCGCACGCCTTCGTCCACCTGCATGCCCTGGCGGTCCACCGGCACCGGCACCAGTTCAACGCTGCGGTGCACCAACAAACGCCGCGCATACAGGTAGCCCGGGTCTTCATACCAACACTGCTGGCCGGCCATTTCCAACGCATCGCAGACCAACCCCAGCCCGGCCGCGTAACCTGCGCTGACAAACACTTGCTCTGGCGAACACTCGATGCCCCGGTACAACGCCAGGTAATGAACGATGGCCACGCGCAGCGTGTGAACGCCCTGTTCGTCACCATTGGCCAGGCTGTTGAGGTCACTGCGCCGCACTTGGCGGGTCACTAGCCGTGCCCACAGTTTGCGCGGAAACCCATCGAGGGCGGGCAGGCCCATCTGCAACGGTCGGGGTGCCAGCGGCGATTCAGGCAGCGGCGCAACCACCGGCGCCGGCTTGATGGAACGTTGCGGCAGCGCATCGGCGATCACCGTGCCCGCTTGCCCGCGCGCCAGGAAAAACCCCTCACTCACCAGCAACTGATACGCCGTCTCGACCGTCCCCCGGGCCACCTTGAGTTCCTGCGCCAGGGCGCGCACCGACGGCACACGTTCGCCGGGGCGCAGCTGGCCCTGGTCGATGGCCTGGCGAAAGCGCCGGTAAATTTCCTGGTATTTGGGCAGAGACGGCATCGTTCACACGCTTATGGCAACTCAAAGGCCCAAGTCTGGGCATGTCCCAACCCGATTGTCCATTTTTGGCCCTACTGGGCCGTAAGGCCAGCCGCCAAAATGGCGTCGTTCCTTTACAGCCCTCAGGAAACACCGCCATGAAAGATCGTCTCGACTACGCCAAAACAGCGCCCTCCGGTTACGCCGCGCTCCTGGCCGTGCATAGCTACGTCCACGGCTGCGGCCTGGAAAAACCCCTGATTGACCTGGTGTACCTGCGCGTCTCGCAGCTCAACGGCTGCGCCTATTGCCTGGACTCCCACTCCCGCGACCTGCTCAAGCAAGGCATCAGCCTGGAAAAACTGGTGCTGCTGGCCGCCTGGCCCGAAGCGCTGCCGTTGTTCACCCTGCGTGAACGGGCCGCACTGGCCTGGGCTGAATCGGTCACCCGGGTGGCCGAGACCAACGTCCCGGACGCCGACTATGCCGAGCTGGCAGCCGTGTTCAATGACAAGGAAATCGCCGACTTGACCCTGGCGATTTCGATGATGAACGCCCTGAACCGCATCGGCGTGAGCTTTCGCAAAGTGCCCGCCGCCGTGAAGGCCCACATGGAGCATGGCAACGATGAATAATCAGGTCCAATTCGTGCAGATGGAAAGCGATGACGATTGCCGGGCCTGTTTTGCCGTGATGCAGCAATTGCGCGTCAAACTCAGCGACCCCGAAGCCTTTGTGCGCCAGGTCCAGCGCCAACGCGAAAACGGCTACCGCCTGCTCGCGGCCCGGGAAAACGGCAAGGTGCTGGGACTGGCGGGCTATCGGTTGACGGAAAACCTGCTGTACGGGCGTTTCATCTATGTGGACGACCTGGTGGTGGACGCCACCTTGCAACGTCGCCGCCTGGGCGAGCAGTTGTTGGACCACGTACGCCAGATCACCCGGGCGTTGGGCTACCCGTTCCTGGTACTGGACACCGGCATGCACATGCCATTGGCCCAGCGTTTCTACTTCCGCCAGGGCCTCCTGCCTCTGGGCATGCACTTTTCCCAGGATTTGACTCAATGACCCGCGCCCTGCTGCTGGCCTTCAGCCCACACGGCAAGGCAGCCGAAAACTATCAACTGGCCCGCACCGTAATCACTGAGCAATTGCCCCAGGCGCAGCTCACAGAGCGTGATTACCATGCGCTTCCACCGGTCACCCGCGACTACGCCATCGCGTTGACCGGCGGCCCTGATGACGGCGCGACGGACCGTTCCGAACAGTTGATCGTCGAACTGGAAAACTGCGACCTGCTGGTGATCTGCACCCCGATCCACAACTTCACCGTGCCCGCCGCGCTCAAAGGCTGGATCGACCACGTGGTGCGCATCCATCGCAGTTTCACGCTCAACGAGGCCTTTGAAAAAGTCGGTCTGCTCAATGACCGAAAGACCGTGGTGCTGGTCAGCTGCGGCAACTCACGCAAGGGCCATGAGCCGGACTTTCTCACGCCGTACCTGAGCGCCCTCCTGGCAATGCTGGGTATCCATTCGGTAACGTTTGTGTACTTGCCGGCCATGGTGCGCGGCCAGGAGGCGGTCAACTTGAGTGTTGCAAACGCTCGCGAACAGGTATGCCAGGCCCTGGACGAATGCGGGCCGCTTTTATGACAGTAAAAACCAAACTTCACAAAAAGAGTCAATTAAATAAACACTCAAACAGATTAAATAACGCACGTTTCCCGACGCCACTTTAAAAGTTTGAGTCTTTATTCAAACATTGAAATCATTACGCCATCAATCTTTGCACTTAGACCGGACTTATTTATATAAGTCCGGCACACCGCGTTAAATTATTTCCATTTTGAGACAGAGCGCAACAAAACAACCCTTCGCACCTCGTTCATATAACAAATCTGTCAGCATCCGCTCTCCTTGATCGGACACTTGTCAGGGCGAACCCGCCTGGGCGCGCCGCTGCCAAACAGCTGTCTAACTTTCTTATAAAGAGGTGCCATGTATGGCCGTAAAAAAACATGTCTGGGGTATTACTCCGGCGACACTACCCACGCTGTTACACGCTGACGCCAGCGGCGCGGTAAGTTCGGACTATCAGCAATTTGTCGGGTTTTATAACGAATACACGCGGGGCTCCGGCACCCTCAATGGCAAACCTTCCTACTCCATTGACCAGGCGGCGACACAAATAGACCGGCTTGGCCAGGTGTGGCATGACCAGAACCACAACGGCAAGATCGACCTGACTTACAGTTTCATCAGTTCCTCCAACCTGGCGAGCCAACTAGGCATGTCCGGGGTCAGTGGGTTCAATGCACAACAAAAGGCCCAGGCCGTATTGTCCATGCAGTCATGGGCCGACGTGGCCAATGTGACGTTCACCGAACGCGCATCCGGCGGTGAGGGGCATATCACGTTGGCCAACTATGCCAGTGGCCATGATGGCGCTTCGGCCTTTACCTACTACCCCGGGCCTTACAGCAACTCCGGCAGTTCCTGGTACTTGGTCAACAACAACTACACCGAAAACCTCACACCCGGCGTTGCCAACTTCGGGCGCCAGACCCTCACCCACGAACTGGGCCATGCCTTGGGCCTCGCACACCCGGGCGATTACGACGCCACCAACGGCAACCCGACCTACAACGACGTGACCTACGCCCAGGACACCCGCGGCTACAGCATCATGAGCTACTGGAGTGAAGCCAACACCGGCCAGGACTTCGCCAAGAACGGTGTGCAGTACTACGCCTCGGCGCCGATGCTGGACGACATTGCCGCCATCCAGAAACTCTATGGCGCCAACATGAGCACCCGTGCCGGTGACACCACGTATGGCTTTCACTCCAACACCGGTCGCGACTTCTACACCGCGAATTCGGCCTCGGACAAGCTGGTGTTTGCCGTGTGGGACGGCGGTGGCAACGACACCCTCGACTTCTCCGGCTACAGCGACAACCAGAAAATCAACCTCAACGCCGGTTCGTTCTCCGACGTCGGCGGCCTGGTGGGCAACGTCTCCATCGCCAAGGGGGTGACCATCGAAAATGCCATCGGCGGCTCCGGCAACGACATCCTGATCGGCAACGATGCCGCCAACGTACTGCGCGGTGGTGACGGCAACGACATCCTCTACGGCGGCGGCGGTGCCGACAAACTGTGGGGTGGCAACGGCGCCGATACCTTCCTGTTCACCCAATCGTCGGACTCCACGCCCAGGGCGTTTGATCAGATCATGGATTTCCAGAGCGGCATCGACAAGATCGACGTCACGGCCATCACCAAGGGCGTGGGGTTGCATTTCGTCAACGCGTTCAGCGGCCATGCCGATGAAGCCGTGCTGACCAACAACGTCAACGGTAGCAACCTGTACGTCGACTTTTCCGGGCACGGAACAGCGGACTTCCTGGTGACGACCGTTGGCCATGTGGCAACAACGGATATCGCTGCGTAACGCGATGACCCGAAGGGCGGTGCACGCGCACCGCCCTTCTCCCCGGAACGCCAGCGGAACCGCACTTATGACCCCTACCGTTTTGCATCGATACGCCAGCGGGCTCGCCTGGCTGATGATTTTTACTGGAGAAACCGCCATGGCGAACAGTTTGCAACTGGCCAACGCCCCTGCGTTGGCTGGCCAATGGCAGGCCTACCTGCAATCAGAATCCCACACGCGCTGCAGCGTGGCACTGGGGCCCGACAAAACCCTGGGCGGCGACCTCGACTGCCTGGCCGGCTGGCTTGAACAGCCACCGGCGGGCTGGTTTCCCGAGCCCGATGGGGTGTCGCTCACCGACGCGCAGGGCTCACGCCTCCTTCACCTGGGCAAACAGCAGGAGGGCGTGTATCAGAGCCTGCCCGGCGCACGCCCTGTCCTGGTCCTGCGTCGCAAGGATGCGCCATGAGCAAGGCCGTCGTCCCGTTGTTCAAAGTGCTCGCAGACTTCAAAAGCACACTGGCGAGCGTGGGTTGTTTTACCGCGCTGATCAACGTGCTGATGCTGGTGCCGTCGGTGTACATGCTGCAGGTGTATGACCGGGTGCTGACGTCGCAGAACGAAACCACGCTGGTGATGCTGACGTTGATGGTCGTCGGCTTCTTTGGCTTTATCGGCCTGCTCGAATGCGTGCGCAGCTTAATCGTCATACGCGTGGGCAGCGACCTGGAGCGGCGCTTGAACCTGCACGTCTACCGGGCCGCGTTCGAGCGTAACCTGAGCCAATCGGCAGGCAATGCGGGCCAGGCACTGGGGGACCTGACCCTGCTGCGCCAGTTCCTCACGGGGCCCGCCCTGTTCGCCTTTTTCGACGCGCCATGGTTTCCCGTCTACTTGCTGGTGATTTACCTGTTCAATGCCTGGCTGGGCTTGCTGGCCACCGGCGGTGCGCTGTTGTTGATGGCCCTGGCCTACCTGAATGAAGTCCTCACCCGGCGCCCCTTGCAAGAGGCCGGCCGCTACGCCCAGCGTTCCAGCCACCTGGCGACCAGCCACCTGCACAACGCCGAGGCGATCCAGGCCATGGGCATGTTGGGCGCATTGCGTGAGCGCTGGTTTACGCTGCAGAGCCACTTTTTGGGTTTGCAGAACCGCGCCAGTGACACCGGCTCGGTCATTGGCGCCGTGAGCAAAACCCTGCGGCTGTGCCTGCAATCGCTGGTGCTGGGCCTGGGCGCCCTGCTGGTGATCAAAGGCCAGATGTCTCCCGGCATGATGATCGCAGGCTCCATCCTGATGGGCCGGGTACTGAGCCCGATTGACCAGTTGATCGGCGTGTGGAAACAGTGGAGCGGCGCCCGCCTGGCCTACCGACGCCTCAATGAGCTGCTGCAGGCGTTCCCGCCCGGCCAGGTGGTGATGAACCTGCCCGCCCCGACCGGCCACATCCGCTTTGAACAGGTCAGCGCTGCGCCGCCCGGGCAACGCCTGGCCACGTTGCATCAGATCAGCTTTGAACTGGCCGCCGGTGAGGTATTGGGCGTGCTCGGCGCCTCCGGCAGCGGCAAGTCGACGTTGGCTCGTGTGCTGGTGGGCGTCTGGCCGGTACTGGGGGGCACGGTACGCCTGGACGGTGCCGATATTCACCGCTGGGACCGCGACCTGCTGGGCCCGCACATCGGTTACCTGCCGCAAACCATCGAGTTGTTCAGCGCCAGCGTGGCCGACAATATCGCCCGCTTTCGTCAGGCAGACCCCGAACGTGTGATACGCGCGGCCCGCCAGGCCGGCGTGCACGAGATGATCCTGCGCCTGCCCCAAGGCTACGACACCCTGTTGGGCGATGACGGCTGCGGGCTGTCGGGTGGGCAAAAGCAACGCCTGGCCCTGGCCCGCGCCCTGTATGGCGAGCCCAAACTGTTGGTGCTCGACGAACCCAACTCCAGCCTCGACACCGTCGGCGAAGCGGCGTTGGCCCACGCCATCAGCCAGATGAAAGCCCAGGGCACTACGGTGGTGCTAGTCACCCACCGCGCCTCGGCGCTCAAGCAGGCCGACAAACTGCTGGTGCTGGGGGACGGCTGCCTGCAAGCGTTCGGCCCCAGCGACGAGGTGCTCAAAGCCCTGTCCCCCCGGCAAGCATCAGACCCGGAAAAAGCCAGTGGCCCTGTCAGCCTGTCTTACGGCCGCCACTATCAAAGCAGCACTCGGAGCCCCGGCGCATGAACCTCTACACACAAAACGACCCACTGGCCCCGACACACCGCAGCTACGTGGAGCGCGACGCTGGCTTTTTTGCCCGCCTGGGCTGGGGGCTGGTCATCATCGGCGCTGGCGGGTTTTTCCTGTGGGCCAGCCTGGCCCCGCTTGACCAAGGCATCGCGGTTAACAGCACGGTGGTGGTGTCGGGCAAACGCAAGGCGGTGCAGTCGATCAGCGCCGGGATTGTCAGCCGCATCCTGGTGCACGAGGGCGAAACGGTACATCAGGGGCAAGCGCTGTTTCGCCTCGACACCACGCGCGCCGGGGCCGATGTGCAATCGTTGCAGGCCCAGTACCGCATGGCGTGGGCCACGCAGGCGCGCCTGCAAGCCGAGCGCGACAACCTCACGCACATCGACTTTCCCGCGTGGCCGGGCGGGCCTCCCGATGCCGACCTGACCACGGTGCTGGAAGGCCAGCGCCAGCTGTTCAGCAGCCGCCGCGAAGCGTTTTCCCGGGAGCAGTCAGGCCTGCACGCCAACATCGACGGCGCCACCGCGCAACTGGCGGGCATGCGTCAAGCGCGCAGCGACCTCACGGCCCAGGCCGATTCCTTGCGCCAACAACTGGCCAACCTGCAACCGCTGGCCGACAACGGCTACATCCCCCGCAACCGCCTGCTGGACTTTCAGCGACAGCTCTCGCAAGTCCAACAGTCGCTGGCCCAGAACACTGGCGAAAGCGGGCGCGTGGCGCAAGGCATCCTGGAAACCCGGTTGAAATTGCAGCAACAGACCGAGGAGTACCAGAAAGACGTCCGTGCCCAACTGGTCGATGCGCAACTCAAAAGCGTGACCCTGAACGAGCAACTGACTTCCGCCGGTTTCGACCTGCAACACAGCGACATCCTGGCCACGGCCGCAGGTGTCGCGGTCAACCTGGGCGTTCACACCGAAGGCGCCGTGGTGCGCCCCGGCGACACCTTGCTGGAGATCGTTCCACAAGACGCGCCGCTGGAAGTCGAGGGCCACCTGCCGGTCAACCTGGTGGACAAGATCGCACCCCATTTGCCGGTGGACATCCTCTTTACCGCCTTCAACCAAAGCCGCACGCCTCGGGTGTCGGGCGAAGTCAGCCTGATATCGGCAGACCAGTTGCTCGATGAAAAAACCGCCACCCCCTACTACATCGTGCGCAGCAGCGTCGACGCCCAGGCCCTGGGCAAACTCCACGACCTGGTGATCAAACCGGGCATGCCCGCGCAGATGTTTGTGCGGACCGGCGAACGCTCACTGCTCAACTATTTGTTCAAACCCCTGCTCGACCGGGCAGGTTCCGCGTTGACCGAACAATAAGGACCTGGCGACGAATGAAGACGCTGACTGTACCCGCCACCGCCCTGGCCCTGTTGGCCTGCAACACGGCCTTGGCCGCCATGGGCCCCTTCCAGGTTTACGAACAGGCGCTGCGCAACGACCCCGTCTACCTCGGTGCGCTCAAGGAGCGCGACGCCGGAGAGCAAAACCGCCAGATCGGCCGCGCGGGCCTGCTGCCGCACCTGTCCTACGACTACAACACGGGGCACAACACCTCCAAGGCCACGTTTCTGGATACCCAGCAAGGCTCGATCAGCCAGCGGCGCAACTACGACAGCTACGGCTCGACCCTGAGCCTGCAACAACCCTTGTTTGACTACGAGGCCTACGCCACCTACCGCAAGGGCATCGCGCAGGCCCTGTTTGCCGACGAGACGTTTCGCAGCAAAAGCCAAGAGTTGCTCGTGCGGGTCCTGACGGACTACACCCAGGCGTTGTTTGCCCAGGACCAGATCGACATCGCCGTGGCCAAAGAAAAAGCCTTCGAACAGTTGCGCCAGCAAAACCAGCAGCTGTTCATCCAGGGCGAAGGCACCCGTACCGATATCCTCGAAGCCCAGTCGCGCTTTGAATTGGCCACCGCCGAAGAACTCGAAGCCCGTGATGAACAGGACGCCTCACTGCGCGAACTGGCCGCGCTGACGGGCACCTCTGCGTTCAACATCGACGACCTCGCGCCCCTGGACGAGCACTTTCAGGCCCTGGCCTTGGAGCCGTCCGACTTCAACGCCTGGTCCACACACGCGATGAGCGACAACCCGCAACTGGCGTCACAGCGCCAAGCCATCGAGGTGGCCAGCAATGAAGTGGAGCGCAACCGCGCCGGGCACTTGCCCAAGATCACCGCCTACGCCAGCCTGCGCCAACAGCAGTCCGACAGCGGCAATACCTTCAACCAGCGTTACGACACCAACACCATTGGCATCGACATCAGCGTGCCGCTGTACAGCGGCGGCGGCGTTTCGGCCTCCACCCGCCAGGCCTACAGCGCGATGGAACAGGCCGAATTCGAGCTGGATGCAAAAACCCGCGAAACCCTCATCGAGCTGCGGCGCCAGTACAACGCGTGCCTGTCCGGGCGCAACAAGTTAACCGCGTATCGCAAGGCACTGGCGTCGGCGCAGGCCCTGGTGGTGTCCACTCAGCAGAGTGTCCTGGGCGGTGAACGGGTCAACCTCGATGTGCTCAATGCCCAACAACAGCTCTACACCACCCGTCGCGACTTGGCCAAAACCCGCTATGACTACTTGATCGCCTGGACCAAACTGCACTACTACGCCGGCACCCTGAACGAAGCCGACCTGGCCCATATTGACGAAAGCTTTTTGCGTGTCGATGCGCGCCCCGGGGGTGTCTATCGGACCGCCAAGCCATAAGCCGCGCAACGCCGGATCAAAAGGCCGCCTGCACCAGTGTTCGGGCGACGAGCATGGCGCTAGAATCAGCGCCTTTTCTCGCCTGCCTCCTTGATACGAGCCCGCCATGAGCTTTGATTTCGACACGATCCACCCCCGCCTCGGCACCGGCAGCACCAAATGGAACCGCTACCCCCAAGACGTGCTGCCGATGTGGATCGCCGACATGGACATCGCCGCGCCGCCGGCGATCCTGCACGCCTTGCACCAGCGCATCGACCAGCAGGTGCTCGGCTACAGCGTGGCAGGCGATGAGGTGCGTGCGGCCATCGTCGCCGACCTGTGGGCCAAATACGCCTGGCGCGTCGCCCCTGAAGAATTGCTGTTTTTGCCCGGCGTCGAACCCGGCTTCAACATGGCGTTGCATGCGTTTGTGCAGCCGGGTCAGCCGGTGGTGCTGCAAACCCCCAACTATCGCCCGATCCGCCTGGCGCCCGGGCACTGGAACCTGCCAAGGATCGAAGTGCCCTTTGAACTGGCAGGCAACGGTGAATACCTCACGCCCCTGCCCGCCCTGCGCCAGGCACTGAACGGCGCGGGCGCGTTGCTGCTGAGCAACCCGCACAACCCGCTGGGCAAGGTGTTCCCCCGTGACGAATTGCTGGCCGTAGCCACCGCGTGCCTGGAGCACGGCGCGCTGATCATCTCCGATGAAATCCACGCCGACCTGTGCTTCGACGGGCGCCGCCACATTCCCACCGCCAGCCTGAGCCCCGAGATTGCGCAGCGCACCATCACCCTGATGTCGGCCAGCAAGGCGTATAACGTGGCCGGGCTCAAGACCTGCTTTGCGGTGGTCCAGAACCCTGCGATCCGCGAGCGCTTCAACCAGGCCCGCTGCGGCATGGTCGACAGCGTCAGCCCCCTGGGGCTGGAAGCCACGCGGGCGGCCTACAGTGATTGCGGGCAATGGCTTGAAGCATTGCGGGCCTACCTGCAAGCCAACCGCGACTACCTGCTCGACGCCGTGCGCACCCGCTTGCCCGGGGTGGTCATGCACGCGCCGCAAGGCACCTACCTGGCATGGCTCGATTGCAGCGCATTGGGCCTGCACGACCCACAGCAGTTTTTTCTGGAGCACGCCAAGGTCGGCTTGAGCGCCGGCCTCGAGTTTGGTGACGACACCCAACAGTTCGTCCGCTTGAATTTCGGCTGCCCAAGGGCCCTGCTCGAAGAAGGCCTGGCGCGTATGGCCCGCAGCCTGCAAGCGCGTTAACACTCAATTCACAACGTTTCGCAACGCCGCTAAAACGCCTGCTGTTACTGTTTTCGGACCCGTCCCCGGTCACAGCAGGAGCCCCTTTTATGGCGACGCAGCCGCTGAATCGTTGGTCCGAACCCAAGTCCCCGCCCTCCAAAGCCCTCGATTCCGGCGTCGCGTTTCATACGCTGCTCAAGCACAGCGCCACTCACAAGGCAGGCGCCCAGGACAAGACCGTCTCGGGGCTCAAGGCCAGCCAGGACCAGGGCTACGTCCTGGCCCCCAAGGACGCGACCGCACCGGACAACCTCAGCAGCTACAAGGCCATCGGCCCACCCGACGAAGTCGGCCCCGGCCTGATCCGATACGAAACCAGCGAAGGCAAGGTGATCGTCTCCAAGGCACTCAGCCCCCAGCTGTACGATGACGTCCTGGCCAAGTGGACCGACTTCAGCGCGGGCGGCATCGATGACACCCGCGCCCAGCACAACCTGCCCAAGCCAGGCGACCTGGACGTGCTGAACATGGACACCGGCGTGCACGCCGACAAGGACGACGACACGTCACCGACCCTGTCGGTGAGCGAGCTGGCCACCACCGGGCTGATCGACACCTACCGCGCCGGGGTCAAGGACGGCTCGATTCCCAAGGACGACCCGCGGGCCAAGCTGGTACGGGCGCTGGAGGCCCAGGCCGCCTATCAGAATGGCCATGGCATCACCGGTTATGAAGAAGCCAAGCGGCCGTTCAACACCACCTGGCGCGAGTTCGACGACCATCAGACCGAACTGACGTCGGCCGACATGCACGACATCATCGACGGCAAGGCCGTGCAAAAACAGATCGGCGAACTGTTCAACGACCCGACGATCCAGGCCGATTACAAGGCCAAGATGGACGATGCCATCAACCACCTGCCCAACAAGGACGAGATCAAGCAGAAACTGCTCGACCTCACCAGCAACCCCGACTACGTGCTTTACCTCAAGGACCTGCAAAACCAAGGCAAGACCTCCGAGGCGCAAAAAGACTTGAGCGACACGCTCACCTCGCTGTCGCTGTTCGACCCCGAAGCGGCCAGCAAGGCGGCGCAAAACATTCAGGCCGACGGCCTGACCACCGACCTCAATGCGATCCTGTCGGACCCCAGCAAGATCTCCGACGAAAACAAAGCACTGGCCACCAAAGACCTGTTCGGCCTGCTCAAGGGGGTGCTCAAGGGCAGCCTGCTCGACCTGCCGCGCAGGTCCCAGGAAACCATCGAGAAATTCCTTAACGAGGGCTTGCAAGGCAAGGAAAAATCTTCGGCCGTGACCCAGGCCCTGGAAGAGTTGGGCGAGGTCTACAAAAACAACGGCGTCATCACTGAAAGCGACCTGAACACCGCCCTGAACAAACCCTATATTCCGATCGCCGACCGGGGCACCCTCGGCGAGGTGTTCCATACGCTCAACAGCAAGGGCATCCTCGGCTCCCTGGGCGCGGGTGTGAGCCTGTTCTCGGCGATTTACCAACTGGTGGGCAAAGGCGGCAAGCTGGGTGAAACCCCGGCCCAGCGCATGACCATCGCCAAGGACTTCTTGAGTTTTGCCGGTGGCTCCAGCCACTTTGTGCGCCTGGGTGACAAGATCGGTGAAACCCTGGGCAAGGGCGGGCTGGTGGACTTTTTGGGGCTGGACAAAACCCTGCCGGAGATCTGGGGCAAGACCGGTTTGCAGGAGCCCAACTTCGAGTTTCGCGTGACCGAGCTGCCGCCGGACGTCAAGGCCAAGATCGCCACGGCCCTGGACGCGGTGCCCGACAGCCAGTACGACGGTATTTCCAAGCTCTTTGGCGAGGGCGACAAAGCGGTCGCCGAGGCGACCGACGGCCTGGCCACCCATTTGGACGACGGGCTCGCCGCGGCAGGTGCAGCCAAGCTCGGCGCGTCCAAGTCGGCCAAGATCGCAGGGTCGGTGATCAAGATCCTGGGCCCCGCCACCGACATCGCCGGCGGCTTTGCCGACATCGTGCTGGGCGCCCTGGCCATCAAGGCCGGGGTAGACAGCAAAGACCCGCTGGCCCAGGCCGCCGGTGGCCTGCAAGTGGCGGGCGGGGCCTTCGGCGCCTCGGCCGGAGTACTCGGCGCGGCGGCGCTGTTTGGCGCGGGCACCGCAGCGGCACTGACCGGGCCGCTGTTTCTGGTGGGGGTGGTACTGGCGGTGGTCGGCGGGATCATCGGCTACTTTGTCGACCACAACAAAAAGCAGAAGGCGACCGAGAAGGAAAACGCGTGGTATCACGACCTGGCAGGCGATGGCCTGCTACAAGACAACTGGGCCGACAAGGTCGAGTACGCCCATTACGCCATCCACCACTACCATGGCCGCGAGGCCCCGAGTGACGACAGCCTGTTCCGCTTCCAGCAGTCGGAATGGGAACACTTCGATGCCACCCCGCAAAGCGGCGGCTCGTCGAGCAACCGGCTGGACGGCAACTTGCACCAGCACTACGACGACCCGAACAAAGCACCCAGAAACCTGCCCAGCGATGCACCACCACCCCGGCCCGACCCGCACCCACCGGGCGGTGCCGGGGTGAAAATCGCCTGAGCCGAGGCGATCTCAGCCTTGTTGTGAGCGGGCGTGCCCCGCGCCAGGTGGCGCGGCGTCGGCTCACAGCTTGGCGATGGACACTTCCGTTGATTTGACGAACGCAATCACTTCGCTGCCAACCTTCAATTCCAGGTCCCGCACCGAGCGGCTGGTGATCACCGACGTCACGATCCCCGATGCGGTTTGCACGTCGATCTCGGACACCACCTCACCCACCAGGATCTCCTTGATCACACCCTTGAACTGGTTGCGCACGTTAATCGCTTTGATGGTCATACAGGCTTTCCTTTTAACGGTTAAGTGATCCGCACAAATGCGCAGGCCCTCAAAGTGCCCTATCCGTTAAAACAATAAAAAGAATATATAACGCTTTATTTATTCTACAAAAGCATAAGCAACTGTCTGCCCAGCAACAGCCCATCAACAGATTGCACGCCAGCGCCACAGCGTCTTCAGGCGCCACTCCCGTAAACCCTGGCGGCCGCCCTTGGCACAGAGACTGCATATTCCTGTATTGCATGATGGAACATGCCAATTCAGCTTTATGAATATAAGAAACGCCTTCTCTTTTTCGCCTTGTCCGGAGCTGTTCCATGAAACCCTTCGCTCACTTGTTGTTAAGCGCCTGCGCCCTCGCCTTCAGCCTGAACACCGTGGCCCACGCCGTCGAGGCCGACCCCGCCGAGGTCCATCTGGACTACGCCTATTACTCCCCCGTCAGCCTGGTGCTCAAGCATTTCGGCTGGCTGGAACAGGCCCTGCCGCACACCACCGTCGGTTGGGTGTTGAGCCAGGGCAGCAACCGCTCGCTGGAATACCTCAACAGCGGCGGCGTGGACTTCGCCTCGTCTGCCAGCCTGTCAGCCGTGCTGAGCCGGGCCAATGGCAGCCCGATCAAGTCGGTGTACGTCTACAGCCGCGCCGAGTGGACCGCCCTGGTGGTGCGCAAAGACTCGACCCTGCACACCGTCGCCGACCTCAAAGGCAAAAAGATCGCCGCCACCAAAGGCACCGATCCTTACCTGTTCACCCTGCGCAGCCTGCAAAAGGCCGGGTTGAAAAAAGATGACGTGGAACTGGTCCACCTGCAGCACCCGGACGGGCGCACCGCGCTGGAAAAAGGTGACGTCGACGCCTGGGCCGGCCTGGACCCGCACATGGCCGCCAGTGAACTGCAAGCCGGCTCGCGCCTGCTGTACCGCAACAAAGACTTCAACAGCTACGGCGTGGTCAGCGTGACCGAAGCCTTCGCCAAGGCCCATCCGCAGACCATCACCAAGGTGCTGGGCGCCTACGAAAAAGCCCGCGACTGGGCGGTGAAGCACCCTGACGAATTCGCCCAATTGCTGGCCACCGAATCCGGCCTGCCGCTGGACGTGGCCAAGCTGCAACTGAGCCGCACCGACCTCGCCAACCCCTTGCTGACAGCGCAAGACGTAGCGGCCTCCAAGGCGGCAGCGCCGATCCTGGTGTCTGAAGAATTGGTGCGCAAAGGCGTCAATGTCGACCAGGTGATCGATCAGTTGATCGACCCCTCCTTTGGCCAGGCCCTGTGATGACCAGCAACAGCCAGCCACTGCCCGCACACTTGGCAACGCCTGCGCCCCGCCGTTGCCGCACGTGGCCGCGTCGTTTCAAGGGCCTGGCGTTGCCCGTGCTGATCCTGCTGATTCTGGAAGCGGTGGTGCGCATCGGCTGGTTGCCGTCCTACCAGATGCCAGCGCCCAGCGAGATCGCCGCCACCCTGGTGGACCTGGCCGAAGGCGCCCTGTGGAAACACATCGGCGCCAGCCTGTTGCGGGTGCTGCTGGGGTTTGCCATTGGCGCCAGCCTGGCCCTGGCATTTGCCGCCTGGGTGGGGTTGAGCCGCGAGGCCGAAGCGTGGCTGGAGCCCACCTTCGCTGGCCTGCGCTCCATTCCGAGCCTGGCCTGGGTGCCGCTGTTGCTGCTGTGGCTGGGAATCGATGAAACCTCCAAGGTGGTGTTGATCGCCATTGGCGCGTTTTTCCCGGTGTACCTCAACGGCGTCGCGGCCATCCGCAACATCGACCGCAAGCTGGTGGAGGTGGGGCACATGTATGGCTTCAGCCGACGGCGCCTGGTCCGCCGCATTCTGCTGCCCGCCGCCCTGCCCGGCCTGTTCACTGGCTTGCGCAGCGGCTTGAGCCTGGCGTGGATGTTTCTGGTGGCCGCCGAGTTGATCGCCGCAACCCGAGGCCTGGGCTACCTGCTCAGCGACGGGCGCGAAACGTCACGGCCCGACATCGTGCTGGCAGCCATCATCGTGCTCGCCCTGCTGGGCAAAATCAGTGACGGCCTGCTGGCCGCCCTGGAAAAACGCTGCCTGGCCTGGCGCGACACGTTCAACGGCCAGGGCGCAACGGAGTAAATCATGAGCCAAGCCTTGCTGGACATTCGCGTGACGCGCAAAAGCTTTGCCGACACCACCGTACTCAAAGACGTGCACCTGACCTTGCAACCGCGCGAAACCGTGAGCCTGCTGGGCCCCAGTGGCTGCGGCAAAAGCACCTTGCTGCGCATCGTCGCCGGGCTGGAACAAGACTTTGTCGGCGAGTTGCACAGCCGCGGCGCCGAGGTCGCGTTTGTGTTTCAGGAACCGCGCCTGATGCCCTGGCTGACGGTGGAACAAAACATCGGTTTCAGCGACGACGGGCACTACGACAAGGCCTGGGTGAACCAACTGATTGACGAAGTCGGCCTGAATGGCTTCGCCCAGGCGCTGCCCAAGGCCTTGTCCGGCGGCATGGCCCAGCGGGTGGCGATCGCTCGCGGCCTGTACTCGCGCCCGCAGGTGTTATTGCTGGACGAACCGTTCAGCGCCGTGGATGCCTTCACCCGCATGAAACTGCAGGACCTGCTGCTGCAACTGGCCGATCATCACGCCATCGCCTTGCTGCTGGTGACCCACGATGTGGACGAAGCGCTGTACCTGAGTGACCGGGTACTGGTAATGGACAACCGGCCGAGCCGTATTCGCCAGGCACTGGCGGTGGACCTGCCCCACCCCCGGGATCGGCGCGACCCGCTGCTGGCCGCGCTCAAGGCGCAGTCGCTAACCGAGTTGCAGCGGGCTCACGTTATCTAGCGAGAACCTTGGGATTTACAAACTGTATAGTTATGGATATTTTATCCAAACACTACAAAACGGCCACCGCGCCCGAGTCAATCCCCGAGGTCTCGCATGCAACCGTCTCTCTACGCCGACGTCATCGCCGCCGCCCAGCGCCTGGAAGGTTTTGCCCACGCCACGCCGGTGTTCACCTCACGGACCCTGGACGCCGAAACCGGTGCCCAGGTGTTCATCAAGTGCGAAAACCTGCAGCGCACCGGCTCGTTCAAGTTTCGTGGCGCGTTCAATGCCCTGTCGCAGTTTGACGAGCAGCAACGCCGCGCCGGGGTAGTGGCGTTTTCTTCGGGCAACCATGCGCAGGGCATCGCCCTGGCCGCGCAGTTGTTGAACATCCCGGCGACCATCGTGATGCCTACCGACGCACCGGCGGCCAAGATCGAAGCGACCCGCGGCTACGGCGCCACCGTGGTGCTGTACGACCGCTTCACCGAAGACCGTGAACAGATCGGCCGCACCCTCGCCCAGGCCCACGGCCTGACGCTGATCCCGCCGTACGACCACCCCCACGTACTCGCCGGTCAAGGCACCGCCGCCAAGGAGCTGCTGGAATTCACCGGCCCGCTCGACGCCCTGTTCGTCGGCCTCGGCGGGGGCGGCATGCTCTCGGGCACGGCCCTGTCCACCCGCGCGCTCGCCCCGGATTGCCGCCTGTACGGCGTGGAGCCCGAGGCCGGGAATGACGGCCAGCGTTCGTTCAAAAGCGGCAGCATCGTGCACATCGACACCCCGGTGACCATCGCCGACGGCGCCCAGACCCAACACCTGGGCAACCACACCTTCCCGATCATCCGCGACAAGGTGAACGACATCCTGACCGTGTCCGACGCCGAGTTGGTGGACACCATGAGGTTTTTCATGCAGCGCATGAAGATGGTGGTGGAACCTACCGGCTGCCTGGGCCTGGCCGCCTTGCGCCAGCTCAAGGACCAATTTCGCGGCCAGCGGGTGGGCGTGATCGTCACCGGCGGCAACGTGGATATCGACAAGTACGCGGGCCTGCTCCAAGGCTGACCGCGCCTTCTGCCCCCAAGACCGCAGCGCCCGAACGGTGCGCTGACGGGCGCCTGTTGCCCGCTGTTCATGCAGCCGACTCAATCAACCCGCGTACTGAGAGCCGCCCCGATGAAGATCTTGCACACCCCCGACGCCTCGCCACCCGCCGGCCATTACGCGCAAGCCGTGAGCCACCTGGGCACGTTGTATATCTCCGGGCAATTGCCGGTGAACGCCGATGGCAGCCATAACCTCGACGCCTCGTTTGCCGAACAGGCCCAGGTGGCCCTGGGCAACCTGCTGGCGATCCTCAAGGCGGCTGGCGGCACCCCGCAGGACTTGGTGAAAGTCACGGTGTATGTCGCCGGTGTGAAGCACTGGCCGGCATTCGACCGCGTGTATGCCGCCGCCCTGGGCAACCATCGCCCCGCCAGGGTCGTGGTGCCGGTGCCGGAGTTGCACCACGGCTACCTGGTGGAGATCGAAGCCGTGGCGCGCGCGGCCTGAGTCACTTGGCGTAGGTGTAGACCGCCGCCCGGGAGACGCCCAAGTGCGCGGCCACGGTTTCCATGGCCCGACGGATGTCCATCACCCCGGCGTCTTTGAGCTCTTGCATCAGCAGGCGCCGGTCGGCGGCTTTGAGTGCACGCGGGGTGGTGGCCAGGCGAGCGGCGAACTGGTCAATGCGCGCCCGGATCGCGTCGGCGCCGGACGGGTCCAGCGACTCGCCCAGCGGCTTGTCACCGCTGAGGGCGCTGAACTGCTCGAGCATGCCCTGCAAGCCACGAAACAGCGACAAATCCACGTTCATGCACAAGGCCGCGACGTACTTGCCGCTGGAGTCTTTGATGCCAATAGAGGTGCTCTTGACCTGACGCCCGTCGCTGAGTTGGTTCGGGTAATTGGCCACCACTTGCGGGTAGTCGGGGTCGGCAATGCGCGCCAGCCCAAGCTCGGTGGCCGGGTCACCGGGCTGGCGCCCGGAGAGGTTGTTGTGAATGGCCAGGATTGCCTGCTCCGGGTCGCGCAGGTCGTGCAGCACAACCTCGCAAAACGGGCTGAAGGTCTTGCTCAGGCCTTCGGCAATCTGTTCGAGTTGGCTGATCAGAGCGGTGTGTTCGGGCGTGTGTTTTTTCATCGAGACAACATATCCAGTAGTGGACAGAGCGTCAATTCTGCCCCACCACAGGTGTTGCGCTCCAGGGCTCAGGCATCCTCAAGAATCAGGTCGGCGCCCTTCTCTGCCACCATTAGCACCGCGGCGTGGGTGTTGCCCGAGGTGACATTTCGCAAACGCTCTTTTGTTTAGGGGGAGCTGGTTGGCGAATTTTTAGCACCGGCGGGCCAGGCGGCCGTAACCATTAAAAGTCATGGGGGTATGAGCGGCGGTCATGGCCCTGCGACAACGTGCCAGATCTTGTGCGTTGACCATCTTTGTTACACACCATATAGTGTGCCCATTCCAATAAACGACCACTACATAGTGTATTTGCAACCACCTTGTAGCCTGTAACCCCTTATTTTTCGAGCACCAGGAAGGAGAATTTCAATGCTGAGCTGGGATGAAGCCGACAGCGAAGACACCGGCACCGCGGCGCTCAAGCACGCGACCGCCACCGAGCCCACCATGGACCGCCTCGACGGCGCCGGCGCTGCCGCCGCCATCGAAGCCCGCGCCGTCACCGCCAGTGACTCCGCCGCCATCATCCGCGCCAAGGCCGCCCTGGACAAACTCGACGTCGCCGAAGGCCTGGCCGAACTCGAAGGCGCCTCCGCCCGCGTCGCCGTTGACGAAAAGCGCATGATCAACTGCCGCGCCGACCTCAACCAGCTCGTGCCGTTCAAGTACGACTGGGCCTGGCAAAAGTACCTCGACGGCTGCGCCAACCACTGGATGCCGCAAGAGGTCAACATGACCGCCGACATCGCCCTGTGGCGAAACCCCGAAGGCCTGACCGACGACGAACGCCGCATCGTCATGCGCAACCTGGGCTTCTTCTCCACCGCCGACTCCCTAGTGGCCAACAACCTGGTACTGGCCGTTTACCGCCTGATCACCAACCCGGAATGCCGCCAGTACATCCTGCGCCAGGCGTTCGAAGAGGCGATCCACACCCACGCTTATCAGTACTGCATCGAATCGCTGGCCATGG
>NZ_JBSVWN010000038.1:0-62176 GCF_054071325.1 Pseudomonas sp. SDO5215_S409
AGCGTCTATGGCTCGGCTGTCGAAACATAGTGGCCTACTTCAGACCATCCCTAGGGTTTTTTGTCAGGGAGTGTCAATGCCCCAGCCCGATCAGAAGCTTCGACTCAATGCCTTGATTGCCCTGGTGGTGGGCTCGATGATCGGCGGCGGGATCTTTTCGTTGCCACAGAACATCGCCGCACGGGCCGAGGTCGGTGCCATCCTGATCGGCTGGGGCATCACCGCCGTGGGCATGTTGGCGCTGGCGTTTGTGTTCCAGACCCTGGCCAACCGCAAGCCCGGCCTGGACTCGGGGGTCTACGCCTACGCCAAGGCCGGGTTTGGTGACTACATGGGGTTCTCGTCCGCATGGGGCTACTGGATCAGCGCCTGGATGGGCAACGTCGGTTACTTCGTATTGCTGTTCAGCACCCTGGGCTACTTTTTCCCGGTGTTTGGCCAGGGCAACACCCCGGTGGCCATCGCCTGCGCGTCGCTCCTGCTGTGGGCGGTGCATTTTCTGGTGTTGCGCGGCATCAAGGAGGCGGCGTTCATCAACCAGATCACCACCGTGGCGAAGATCGTGCCGCTGGTGATATTTATCGTGATTGGCGCGGTGGCGTTCAAGGCCGATATTTTTACCCGGGACCTCTGGGGCGTGGGCAACCCCGGGTTGGGCGGGGTGGTGGAGCAGGTGCGCCACATGATGCTGGTCACGGTGTTTGTGTTTATCGGTATCGAAGGTGCCAGTGTGTATTCGGCGCGGGCCGAGAAGCGTGCGGATGTGGGGCGGGCCACGGTGATCGGGTTTGTCGGGGTGCTGGCGCTTCTGGTGCTGGTCAATCTGCTGTCGCTGGGGATCATGAGCCAGCCAGCGCTGGCGGGCCTGCAAAACCCCTCGTTGGCGGGGGTGTTGCAGCACATAGTCGGCCCGTGGGGCGCGGTGCTGATCAGCCTTGGGCTGGCGGTTTCGCTGCTGGGGGCGTTGCTGTCGTGGGCATTGCTCTGTGCGGAAATCCTCCACGCCACCGCCCTGGACCACACCATGCCGGCCTTTTTGAAACAGGAAAACGCCAACCGGGTGCCGGTCAATGCGCTGTGGCTGACCAACACGATGATCCAGCTGTTTCTGGTGATCACGCTGTTTTCTGCCAGCACCTACACCAGCCTGATCTACCTGGCGTCGTCGATGATTCTGGTGCCCTATTTGTGGTCGGCCGCCTATGCGCTGTTGTTGAGCGGGCGCGGCGAAACCTATGAGGGCGCGCGTGGTGAGCGGATCAAAGACCTGCTGACCGCGCTGCTGGCGTTGGTGTACGCGTTCTGGCTGCTTTACGCCGGGGGCTTGAAGTACTTGCTGTTGTCGGCGCTGCTGTACGCCCCCGGGGTGATCCTGTTTGCCCTGGCCAAGCGCGAGCAGGGCCGGCCGCTGTTTCGCACGGCCGAAAAAGCTATTTTTGCCGGTGTGCTCGCGGGCGCCGGGCTGGCGGCGTACGGCTTGTACAGCGGGCTGCTGACGTTGTGAGCCTTACCACTGCGGCCGGTGTGAACCCAACTCGCCCGCTGGCAGCTGCCATTGCAACGGCGTGCCGCTGATCGTCAGCGGTGCGAGCAAGCGATGTGCCGGGCCCCAACAGGTTTGTTCCACCAGCAGGCCCTGGTCTGCCGGTGCTTCTGCCCGAAGCGGTGGCTGTTCGGCGACTTGGCCTGCGTCCACCAGCAATTTTGCGGTGCGCGCCAGTGACAGCATCGCCGAGCCGCCGCATCCCGATTTCAGTCGTTGGCTCAGGGCCTGAATCGCCGCTGCGGCCATCAAGTAGCCAGTGGCGTGGTCCAGCGCCTGCAACGGCAGCGGCACCGGTTTGTCTGCGTGGTTGCGCTGCATACCGGCCTGGGCGATACCGCTGCTCATTTGCACCAGGCTGTCGAACCCCCGGCGGTTGCGCCACGGGCCACTCCAGCCGTACGCGTTGAGAGCGACGTCGATCAGCCCCGGGGCAAGGCTTTGCAGCGCGGCTTCGCCGTAGCCCAGGTGTTCCAGGGCGTTGGCGCGGTAGCCGTGCAGGAGGATGTCGGCCTGTTGCAGCAGTTGGTCAAAGCGTTTGCGGTCTTCGGGGTTTTTAAGGTCGAGGCGGGCGCAGCGTTTGCCCAGGGTCATTTCCGGCACCACGCCTGGCTCGTTCCAGTCGGGGGAGTCGATGCGCAGTACGTCGGCGCCCAGGCCCGCGAGAAAACGGCTGGCCGTGGGGCCTGCCAGCACGCGGGTCAGGTCCAGTACCTTGATGCCCGCCAGCGGGCGCGCCACCGTCCCCAGCCAGGGTTTTTCACAGGCGGTGGCAAAGGTGTTCTGGTGAATCAACGGTTCCTGATTGACCGCCATGCCTTGAGGATGCACCTGCCACGCTTGCCACGAACGCATCTGCGCCGCGCAGCCATGGGCGTCGACAATCGCCTGTTCCAGCTCGGCCGCGTTCCAGGCGGCCACCTTGCGTGCCATCGCGTCACGGTCGGCCACCGGCCCCAGCACGCGCTCGGCGGCAGCGCGGTGGTGGGGGGCGTTGGTGTGCAGCCGGATCCAACCGTCGGCGCAGGCATAGTCGCCCGCGACCGGGTCCCACAACGGTGGCACTTGCCAACCGAGCGGGCGCAGCGAGGAAGAAAACCAGAACGACGCCAACCGCCGGTCGACGCTGACACTGGGCAAGCGCCCGGTCTGTTGCAGCACTAACTGCGCGACGGCCTGGCCCGCGGCGGCGATGCTGGCGCTGGCCAGTTCGGTCACGGCAAAGACCGAGGGCAGGGCGCCAGCCTCGGTAAAGCTCAGCGGCTGGCGGGGTAAACCCAGTGCGGTTTGGATGGGGGTGAGTAGATCAGTCATCAACGGCCCTCCTTATGAGAAAGGCCATCATAGAAGATTGCGGGTGCGGCCTTCATTAAAGCTGCACGGCCACCCCGGGCTCCAACGGTAACTCGACGCTGGCGATAAAACCGCCCTCGGAGTGGTTGGCCAGCGTCAGGCTGCCGCCATGGCGTTCTGCTGCGCGGCGCGCAATGGCCAGCCCCAGGCCGTGGCCCTGGGCGCTCTGCCCCGGAGCGCGGTAGAACGGCTCGCCGAGTTGGCCGAGGTGTTCGGCGTCCACCCCCGGGCCGTGATCGCGCACGCTGACCACGATGCGGTCGCCCTGGCGCGCGGCGAGCAGTTCGATCGGCATGCCCGGCGGGTTGAAGCGCTGGGCGTTGCGCAGCAGGTTGTCCACCGCCCGCTCGATCATCGTCGGCCAGCCCTTGAGTTGCAGGCCGTCCTGGGCGTTGAGTGTCACCGGCTGGTCGGGGGCGCCGAGCAAGGCGTCTTTTTGCAGGGTCTTGAGCAGCGCGTTGAGGTCGACGTCTTCGGCGCTGGCGTTATCGGCGTCCACTCGGGCCAGCACCAGGATCTCGCTGATCAGTGCTTCGAGGCGGTCACATTCGCGGGTCAGGCGCGGCCACAGCCGTTCGCGGTCTTCGGGGCTGGCGCGTTCGGCCAGCGCCAGGGCGATGCGCAGGCGGGCCAGCGGTGAGCGCAGTTCGTGGGACACATCCCGCAATAGCTGGCGCTGGCTGCCGATGAGGCTTTGCAGGCGCGCGCCCATGCGGTTGAAGTCAGTGGCCAATACGCCCAGTTCATCGCGCCGGTTGGCCAGGCGTGCCAGGCTGTTTTGCTGGTAGGTGGTCTGGCCCAGGTCATGCACCGCGCCGCGCAGGCGGCTTAACGGGCGGGTGATGGACAGGGTCACCAACAGGCTGAAGAGGGTCAGCACCACCAGGGCGATGGCCAGCGCGCTCAATGGCCAGAGCAGGCTGCTGCGGTGCCAGGCGTCGAGTTCCGGGTGGGGGATGCGGTAGATCAGCAGGTAAGTGTCGCCGGTCTTTTCACTGGTGTATTCGGCGGTCAGCCGACGCCAGGGCAGGTGGCCGTCCTGGCTGTCGTTCTGGCGGGCTTCAAAGGCGGCGGCGCGGCGCGGGAACGTGCCGCGCACCACCGGCTCGCCGCTTTCGTTAAGCACCTGCACGTCGATGTGGTACTGGCGTTTGCGCTGCTGCAGCAGGTCTTGGGCGGCGTCTTCGCCCTGGGCTTCGTAGAGTTGCGTCCACTCTTGCGCCAGGTTGTTGAGCCCGGGGTGACGGCTGAGAATCCAGGCGTCCTGGTTGAGCATGTGCCCAAGCAGTATCGACAGCCCGGCAACTAGGGCGATGGCCAGCCAGAAACTGGCCAGGATGCGCCAGAACAATGAACGCACAGGAAACCCTCAAACAGGAAAAGCCCAGCGGCAAGGGCCACTGGGCTGGGAGGTGACGCTGGGCGCATTATTGCGCTTTTTGCGGCTGCTGGGCTTTCCAGGCTTGGAATTGCTTCCACTCGGCGCGCCGTTCTTCGCGTTTTTTGGCCAACTCGTCGAACTTTTTCTGCTGCTCGGGCTTGAGTACGGCGCGGATATCGGCCTGGGTTTTCTGCTTGGCGGCGGCGATTTCGTCCTGCATGGCCTTCTGGTCGGCGGCGGGCAGTTTGTCCAGGTATTTGCGGGTCAGTTCATGACGGGCGCGCAGTTGGCCGCCGATCAGTTTGTGGATCTGCTGGCGCTGTTCGGGGCTCAGGTCCAACTGGCCGAAAGGCCCGCCTTTGCCGCGCATGCCGCCATGCTCACCCCAATGGCCGGGGCCGCCCATCATGTGGCCTTCAGGGCCGCCATCCGGGCCCGGCCCTTGCGGGGCTGCCGCCATGGCAACGGTGGGCAGGGCGGCTGCAAGCATCAGGGCAATAAGGGTCTTGCGCATGGTGATTCTCCTGTCTCTATTCCGGCGAATCCGGATGTGACTAGATTAAGGAGAACAAGGTCAGCGGCGGTCAGCGCAGGGTAAAGGTTTGGTAAGGAGGCGCTACGCGCGGCAAGCTTACAAACTGTAATAGTAGCCGCGACTGCGCAGTGCAACGATGCGGGGTCGGCCGTCGGGGTGGGGGCCGATTTTTTTGCGCAGGTTGCTCACGTGCATGTCCAGGCTGCGGTCGTACAGGGTCAGTTTGCGGCCCAGGGCGATCTGCGCCAGTTCCTGTTTGTCCAGCGGTTCGCCTGGCTGGCGCAGCAGGGCTTCAAGCAGGCGGCTTTCGGAGACGGTCAGGGCAAACTCCTGCTCGTCGATGCTGACCACGCCGCGTACGGGGCTGAAGCACAGGTCGCCCAGCTCCAGTTGCGTAGGCGCTGCCGCCGGGTGGCTGCGGCGCAAGACCGCGCGCAAGCGGGCGGTGAGTTCGCGAGGGTCGCACGGTTTGGCCAGGTAATCGTCGGCGCCCAGTTCCAGGCCCAGGATGCGGTCCAGCGGCTCGCCCCGGGCCGAGAGCATCAGCACCGGCAGTTCCGGGTGGTCGGTGCGCAATTGCTTGAGCAACTCCAGCCCACTGCCGTCGGGCAGCATCACGTCCAGCACCACCGCTTGCGGCGGCGCCTCGGCCAAGGCCTTGCGGGCGCTCAGGCCGTCATGGCAGGCACGTACCTGGAAGCCTTCCTGGGCCAGCCAACTGGTCAGCAGCTCACAGAGCTCCTGGTCATCATCTATCAGTAACAGCTCGCTCATGACTTACTCAATTTAGCCATTGTCGACGACGGCGGTGCCCGCCACTGGCGAAGATACCGCACAGCAGGGCGATCAGTGCAACAGCGCCTCCGGTGACGAACCATTGCTGTTGTTCGGTCAGCCAGCGGGTCAAGGTCACGCCCTGTGCCTCTTTGAGTTGCTGGACCAGGCGTTGGTTCTCCTGGCGCAAGCGATTGAGTTGTGCGCTTTCCCGGGCGGCATCGGCGTTTTGCAGTTGCTTGCCCAGCGCTTCGCGCTGGCGTTCGCTGTCTTTGAGGCGTTGCTGCAGGTCGGCGATCTGGCCGTCGGCACTCAAGGACGGGGGCGCGGCACCGGCGCTGTGCGGGGTTTCTTCTGCGTGGGCCAGGGCCCCGATCGTTAACACTGCCATCAGACACCACGGACGTAAGCGCATCGCAACTCCTGATTCCACACGAATATTCAGAACGTTGTCGGCAGGTGACCGGGAATAATGAGGGTTTAGCCGTGCGCCGAGCCTCACTGGCCCGGCGCTGCCTGGATCAAGGCAGGACTTGCTTGAACGGTTTGATCACCACGTTTTCGTAGACACCGGCTTCCACGTACGGGTCGGCGGCGGCCCAGGCCTGGGCGTCTGCGAGGGAGGCGAACTCGGCGACGATCAGGCTGCCGGTGAAACCGGCGCTGCCCGGGTCGTTGCTGTCAGTGGCCGGGTGAGGGCCGGCCAGGACCACACGGCCCTCGGCGTGCAGCTGTTTCAGGCGATCGAGGTGGGCAGGGCGGGCAGCCAGGCGTTTTTCCAGCGAGTGGGCGACGTCGGTGGCGATGATGGCGTAGAGCATGTCAGTCCTCGGTTTTGGGCGTGGTCGGATCGGTGTCATGCAGGTGGCGCGACAGGTAGACGCCTTGGCCGACCAAAAACAGCACGGTCATGCCCAGGCTGCCGAACACCTTGAAGTCCACCCAGTAGTTCTGGAAGGTAAAGGCCACGAACAGGTTGGCGGCGCCGCAGAACACGAAAAATACG
This sequence comes from Pseudomonas sp. SDO5215_S409, assembly GCF_054071325.1. Taxonomy (NCBI): domain Bacteria; kingdom Pseudomonadati; phylum Pseudomonadota; class Gammaproteobacteria; order Pseudomonadales; family Pseudomonadaceae; genus Pseudomonas; species Pseudomonas sp. SDO5215_S409. Next base: position 6,593 of record NZ_JBSVWN010000038.1, read on the forward strand.
ATCCAGGCGATGTTCAGGCGGTGCCAGACCGGCTCCGGCAGGGTCAGCGCGTGGCCCATGATGCGTTTGATCAGCAGGCGGTCGCCGACGAAGTGGCTACCGATGAACGCCAGGGCGAACAGCCAGTTGACTACTGGGGCTTTCCATTTAAGGAAGGTTTCGCTGTGAAAGGCCAGGGTCAGGCTGCCGAACACGAGGCAGGCGACCAGGGTCAGCCATTGGCTTTTTTCCAGTTTGCGCTGGGAGATGAAGATGGCGCCGTAGACCACGATCGAACTGATGATCAGCACCGCAGTGGCGCTGTAGATGCCGCCAACGGTCAGTTCATGGCCCGCCAGGTCGAGGGTGCGAGGGTCGAGTTTGTAGACGATGAAAAACAGCAACAGCGGGATGAAGTCGATGAATTGTTTCACAGTAAGAGCCAGAAGCTGGATGTGGCGGCATAATAACAAACATCCTTGGTTGCGAAAGCGCCAGCTGACTTGAGGTTACACACGCCCGTGAATGTCGATTTGCACTGCCACAGCACCGCCTCCGACGGCGCACTTGCGCCCTCGGCACTGGTTGCGCGTGCGTTTGAACACGGCGTGCGAATCCTCGCGTTGACCGACCACGACACCGTCGAAGGCCTGGCCGAAGCCCGCGAAACGGCGCATGCGCTGGGCATGCAGTTGGTCAACGGTGTCGAGCTGTCCTGCACCTGGGGCGGCGCCACCATTCATGTGCTGGGCTACGGTTTTGAGGTGGACGCCCCGCCGTTGGTGGCCGCCATCGCCCAATTGCACGATGGCCGCTGGCTGCGGTCCGAAGAGATAAGCCGCAAGCTTGCGCTCAAGGGGATGCCCAACGCGCTCGAGGGCGCACGGGCCATTCAGCAGGCGTTGGGCGACAGTGGCAACGCCCCGGCCCGTCCGCATTTTGCCGACTGGATGGTGCATGAAGGTTTTGTTAAGGACCGCGCCGAAGCGTTTCGCAAATGGCTGGGGGCGGGCAAATTGGGAGACGTCAAGCAGCACTGGCCTTCCCTTGAGGACACCGTGGGCACGTTGCGCGCGGCGGGGGCGTGGGTCAGCCTGGCGCACCCTTGGCACTACGATTTCACCCGCAGCAAGCGCCGCAAGCTGATTGCCGACTATATTCAAGCGGGCGGTCAGGCGCTTGAGGTGGTCAACGGTTACCAACCCGCCGAGCAGGTGGGCAGCCTGTCGATCCTGGCCCGCGAATTTGGTCTGCTGGTCAGCGCCGGCAGTGATTTTCATGGCCCTGGCGGCTGGTCCGAGATTGGCGAGTACCGTGCAGTCCCGGAAGATTTGCCGCCCCTTTGGCGTCGTTTCAGCTATGACCCCACTATTGGCACCGTCTGAACAGGTAGAACACGTGAGTCAATTCTTCCAGATTCATCCGGAAAATCCCCAGGCGCGCCTGATTAAACAGGCTGTGGAGATCATCCGCGCCGGTGGCGTGGTGATCTACCCGACCGATTCGTCCTACGCCATCGGTTGCCAGATCGGCGACAAGAATGCGGTCGAGCGCGTAAGACGCCTGCGTAACCTGGACAAGAACCACAACTTTGCGCTGATCTGCAGCGACCTGTCCCAGCTGGGCCTGTTCGCCAAGGTCGACACCGGCACCTTCCGGCTGCTCAAGGCCCACACCCCGGGGCCCTACACCTTTATTCTCAATGCCACCCGCGAAGTGCCGCGCCTCTTGCTGCACCCCAAGAAACGCACCATCGGCCTGCGCGTGCCCGAGCATCCCATCGCCCTGGCGCTGCTGGCCGAGCTGGGCGAGCCGCTGATGAGTGTGTCGCTGATCTTGCCGGGTGAAGACGAGCCGCTCTACGACCCCTATGAAATGCGGCGCCTGCTGGAAAAACACGTCGACCTGATCATCGACGGCGGTTACGGCGGCAACAAGGCGTCCACCGTGATCAACCTGGCCGACGGCCAGCCCGAAGTGGTGCGCGTGGGCTGTGGCGACCCTGAACCGTTCATGGTCGAGGCCTGAATGTCGGCCGTAGAAACCGTCGACAGCCAGGCGGGCGCCCAGCAGGAACTGCCGTTTGCCTTGGTGTATGGCCAGGCCGTGACCGAAATGCCGGTGGACCTGTACATCCCGCCCGACGCGCTGGAAGTGTTCCTGGAAGCCTTTGAAGGCCCGCTGGACTTGCTGCTGTACCTGATCCGCAAGCAGAACATCGACATCCTCGACATCCCCGTGGCCGAAATCACCCGCCAGTACATGGGGTACGTCGAGCTGATGCAGTCGGTGCGCCTGGAACTGGCCGCCGAATACCTGGTGATGGCGGCCATGCTGGCGGAGATCAAGTCGCGCATGCTGCTGCCGCGTTCGGAAACCATCGAAGCGGAAGAAGATGACCCGCGCGCGGAACTGATCCGACGCTTGCAGGAGTACGAACGCTTCAAGGCCGCCGCCGAAGGCATCGACGGCTTGAGCCGCGTGGGCCGTGATGTGCTGGTGCCCAAGCTCGATGCCCCGGAGGCGCGGGCGCGCAAGCTGTTGCCGGATGTGAGCCTGGAAGAATTGCTGATGTCCATGGCCGAGGTACTGCGCCGGGGCGATATGTTCGAAAGCCACCAGGTCAGCCGCGAAGCCTTGTCCACCCGTGAGCGCATGAGTGATGTGTTGGAGCGGTTGAAGGGCGGTGGGTTTGTGCCGTTTGTGGCGCTGTTCACGGCCGAGGAGGGCAAACTGGGGGTGGTGGTGACCTTTATGGCGATCCTCGAACTGGTCAAGGAGTCCTTGATCGAACTGGTGCAGAACGAGCCCTTCGGGGCCATCCACGTGCGGGCGCGAGCCGAATAACGAGCTGAATCGATGAATTTGACTGAACCCCGCGAACTGGCCCCCTTGCTGGAAGCCTTCCTGTTGGCCTCGGGCAAGCCGCAGTCCCTGGAGCGCCTGTTCGAGCTGTTTGAAGAAGCCGAGCGCCCGGAGCCGCCGGTGTTCAAGAAGGCGCTGGACATCCTGCGCAAGTCTTGCGATGGCCGTGCGTTTGAGCTCAAGGAAGTGGCGTCGGGTTATCGCCTGCAAATCCGCGAAAAGTTTTCCCCATGGGTCGGCCGCCTGTGGGAAGAACGCCCGCAGCGTTATTCGCGGGCGATGCTGGAAACCATGGCGTTGATCGCCTATCGCCAGCCCATCACCCGGGGCGAGATCGAAGACGTGCGCGGGGTCGCGGTGAACAGCCACATCGTCAAGACGTTGCTGGAGCGTGAATGGATCCGCATCGTTGGCTATCGCGATGTGCCGGGGAAACCCGCCATGTTCGCCACCACCAAGGCGTTTCTCGATCACTTCAACCTGAAAAACCTCGACGACCTGCCGCCGCTGGCCGAACTGCGCGAGATCGAGCCCGAGCCGGTGCTGGACTTTGATGACGCACCTGTGCCCGCAGGCTTGCAGGAACTGGCTGACGCCAGCGCCGAGCCGGAAGAACCCAAGGAAGAAACCAGCTTTCATACGCTGTTGCTGGAACTCGATGACATGGAGCAGGGGATCAAGACTGACTTCGACGACCTGTTGCGTGACGACGCCATCACGCCCGAGCCGCTGTTGAATGCCGAGGCGGACCCTACGCCTGAACCTGAGCCCGAACCTGAGCCCGAAGAAGACATCCTCGGTGTGGCCCAGGCCCGGGAACAACTGCTGGCCGCTGTGGCTGCGCTGGAACAACCGGCCCTGAGTGACGAAGAGGCCGAAGCCCGTGCGCTGGCCGAAGCCATCGAAAACGAACGCCGCGAGTACGAAGACTAGCCGGTATGAGTTCGACCAAAGACCCCTGCATCAGCGTGTGCAAATTCAACGATGACATCTGCATCGGCTGTGGGCGCAGCAAGCGTGAGATCCGTGCCTGGAAGAAACTCGACAAGGCCGACAAGCGCGCCGTGCTGGCCCAGGCCCAGCTGCGCCTGCTGACCTTGCAGGCTACCGGTCGGCGCAAAGGCAAATGAACGGCCACTTATGCGCTAGTCTCCGGTGCGCCATGAGCGTATGATTCGCGACCCTTTGGCGATCAATCTGCCAAAAAACCGTTTTTTCTCTTCTATCGACACACCGGGAGGTGCTTAAGATGAACGACCAAGACCAGAACGACAGCCCAGCCATTGGCCCAGCAGGCGAAAAACTGCAGAAAGTCCTCGCCCGTATCGGCGTGGGTTCGCGCCGTGACGTGGAAGCCTGGATCACCCAGAAGCGCATCAAGGTCAATGGCGTTGAAGCCACCCTTGGCCAGCGCGTCGACCTGCACGATGCCATCACCATCGACGGCAAAGTCATCAAGCGTGAAGAGGCCGCCGAATCGGTGCGCCGCGTCATCATGTACAACAAGCCCGATGGCGAGATCTGCACCCGTGACGACCCGGAAGGCCGTCCGACCGTGTTCGACAAGTTGCCGCGCCCTAAAGAAGGCCGCTGGATCAACATCGGGCGCCTGGACATCAACACCACCGGTTTGCTGATGTTCACCACCGACGGTGAGCTGGCCAACCGCCTGATGCACCCCTCTTACGAGATGGACCGCGAGTACGCCGTGCGGGTACGCGGTGAAGTCGACGACGAAATGATCGAGCGCCTCAAGGCGGGCGTGGTGCTGGAAGACGGCCCTGCGCGTTTCACCGACATTCAGCAGGCACCGGGCGGCGAAGGCTTCAACCACTGGTATCACTGCGTGGTGATGGAAGGCCGTAACCGTGAAGTGCGTCGTTTGTGGGAATCCCAGGGCCTGGTGGTCAGCCGCCTGAAGCGCGTGCGCTTTGGCCCGGTGTTCCTCAATTCCGACTTGCCGATGGGCCGCTGGCGCGAAATGAGCCAGTACGAAGTCGACGTGCTCAGCGCCGAAGTCGGCCTGACGCCGGTGACAATGCCGCAACTGAACGCCAAGTCCAAGGACAAGATGGAGCGCCTGCAGCGCAAGTCGTCGCGCCCACTGGCACGTACCGAGCGGGTTGCGCGCACCTTGCGCCCGGCGCTGGATGCACCGGCCACCGGCGGTCGTATTTCCCGCGTGCCGCACATTGAAGGTGAGCGCCGCCCGGCAGCGCCGGCCCGTGATGGCGAGCGTGCACCCCGTGCCCCTCGTCCGGCAGCCCGTGGCGAAGCACCGGCAGTGGACCGCCCGGTAGAAGGCGCCAAGCGCCCGGCCAAGCCTGCGCCGAAAAAACGCCCAAGCGTTGGCCTGGTAGACGACGCGCCTTCGGGCAAGCGCCGTGGCGGCCCGGCCGGTTCGGGCCAGCGCCCGGGGTTTGGTCGCAAGAAGCCGCAGTGATGTAAACGCTCAATAAAAAACGCCAACGTTGAAGTTGGCGTTTTTTTTGGCCTGGGAAATACCCGCAGCGGTGGCCTAGAACGCGTAGCTGCCGCCTGAGAACACTGGTTTGTCGTCCAGCGCCAACACGCCGCTGGCAAAGATCAGGTCCAGGTGGTGGCTGCCTTTTTGCCCGCCGCCCAAGCCCAGGTGCAGGCCGCAGTGGCGCTCCTCAAAGCCTGCGTTGCGCGCATACAAACCCTTGACCCCTTCGTTGGTGCCGATGCCCAACTCTTCCACCCGGCGGTTGGACGGGTTGGCGTTCAGGTACTTGTTGAAGTCATCCGCCAGGCCGGGCACCTCGCTTGCCACCGAGCAGATGGTCGAGTTTTCGATCCACAGCTCCAGCGGCGATTGCAGCACCCCGTATTTGCGGGCAAAGGGAATGGTGCTCAGAAACGTGCCGACAAAGCGCACCTGGCCATTGATGGCTTCGCTGTGGGTGGCGATCTCGCCGGGCGCCAGGTCGTGGTTGCCGACGCCGTTGATATTCGTCCATTTTTTGATGCTGCTCAGCGGCGCTTCCAGGCGCGAGCCGTGTTCATCGGTGAAGCTCAGCACCGTGGCCTCGGACATGCGCCGGATCAGGGTGGCGTTGAGGTCGGCGATGCGCTGTGGCGCGACGCTGAAGGTGTCGTAGAAGTAGTCGCCGTAATCCTTGAGCAGCAGGGATTTTTTCCAGTGCTCGGCCATGATGCCTTGCAGGGCGCGGATGAAGTCCGGGCCTTCGGCGCGAGGGTTGGGCAGGGTGGAGGAGTCGTAGAGAAACATGTACAGGTCGCAGGCTTCGATGGCCTGGGCGAGGGTGTCGGTGGGGGCCAGATCCAGGCGTTGCAGCTGGATGTCAAAGCGGGCCGTGCTGGCCTCGGTGATCGCCTGGGCGATGGCGTCGTAGCGATCGGTGTGGCCGATCAGCACCGTGGGTCGGTGCAGCCCGGTCAGGGCCGGGTGGTGTGCCAGGTAGTACAGGAAGTGTTCAACTGCGCGGGCCTTGTCCATGACGTCCCTCCCTTTCAAGTCTCCGGAAAAGGCAGGTGCAGCGAACCGCACCTGCCCGGATGCCTGCCTGGATTTAGAAAGGCCACATCGCGGTGCCAAAGGGCACTACGGCATCGTTTTGCATCATTTCAACGGCGGCCTCGTGGGTCGGCGCTTCAAACCAATCGTCGAGTTGCAGTTCGGTTTCCAGGTCATTTTGCAGTGCTTGCATGGTGAATCTCCTAGAGGACGTTGTTTGAGTCGTTTGAGATGAAACTTGCCAACGGGCTTCGCTGAACAAGTCGAAACGAACCTATGAGAGAGTGTTTCAAAATGCAAAAAATATTTTGACGCCCCGGGCTTTGAATTTTTTATTCGATTTATTTTTGCGCTCGGGTTTAAGTCGAAAAAACAGCGGCCTACAGCAACTTTTTGGAAGGTGGCAACGGGCTGTCAATTTATTGGTTAAGCCGCCGGCCTGCTCTTTTGTCATGGTTTTCCACCGTACCGTAACGATAAATTGACGAAGCCTGCGCGCGTTTAAAGGGATGGCGCCTGGCCATCTTTTATGTAAAGAATTCCTTCCGTTTGGTCAGGAATTTTTCCGTTAGGCGGCCTGACGCAGTGACGCCGTGTACAATGCGACGCGTTTTACTGTGACCCCCTGTTGCGCATCGACGCAAAAGGCCAACCCCGCAGGGCTATCCGCCTTGTTCACTCCGCCTGGCCACAAACCAGTCGGGTTCGATTTCGTCACAGATAAAAACAAATAGGTGACGCATGACCCTTACAAAGACGCTGAAAACCCGGTACCTGCGCTGGGGTTTGATCGGCGCTGCTTGAGCGGACCGAAGCAGCAACCCAATGCCCATCATCAAACCCTTGCGTGAGATTTTTCATGAGTGGACCCAACTCGTCTTCAGGTGAACTGAAGCGCGGCCTAAAAAATCGCCATATTCAATTGATTGCCCTCGGTGGCGCGATCGGCACCGGCCTGTTCCTGGGCTCGGCCGGGGTGCTGAAGTCTGCCGGGCCGTCGATGATCCTCGGCTACGCCATTTGTGGCTTCATTGCCTTCATGATCATGCGCCAGCTGGGCGAAATGATCGTCGAGGAGCCGGTCGCTGGCTCTTTCAGCCATTTTGCCCACAAGTATTGGGGCGGTTTCGCCGGCTTCCTGTCGGGCTGGAACTGCTGGATCCTGTACATCCTGGTGGGCATGTCGGAGCTGACCGCAGTCGGCAAGTACGTGCATTACTGGTGGCCCGAGATCCCGACCTGGGTGTCGGCGGCCGCGTTTTTCCTGCTGATCAACGCGATCAACCTGGCCAACGTCAAAGTCTTCGGTGAGGCCGAATTCTGGTTTGCCATCATCAAGGTGGCGGCGATCATTGGCATGATCGGCCTGGGCAGTTATCTGCTGGTGAGCGGCAGCGGCGGGCCACAGGCGTCGGTGAGCAACCTGTGGGAGCACGGTGGGTTTTTCCCGCAGGGCGTGGGCGGGTTGGTGATGGCCATGGCCATTATCATGTTCTCGTTTGGCGGCCTGGAAATGCTCGGTTTCACGGCGGCCGAAGCGGACAAGCCACGCACGGTGATCCCCAAAGCGATCAACCAGGTGATCTACCGCATCCTGATTTTCTACATCGGTGCGTTGGTGGTGCTGCTGTCGCTGACCCCATGGGACGGCTTGCTGACCACCTTGAATGCGTCCGGCGATGCCTACAGCGGCAGCCCGTTTGTGCAGGTGTTCTCGATGCTGGGCAGCAACACGGCGGCGCATATCCTTAACTTTGTGGTCCTGACGGCGGCCTTGTCGGTCTACAACAGCGGCACTTACTGCAACAGCCGCATGCTGCTGGGCATGGCTGAGCAGGGGGATGCGCCAAAGGCGTTGGCGAAGATCGACAAGCGCGGCGTGCCGGTGCGCTCCATTCTCGCCTCGGCGGCCATCACGCTGGTGGCGGTGCTGATGAACTACCTGATGCCGCAGCATGCGCTGGAGTTGCTGATGTCCTTGGTGGTGGCCACGTTGGTGATCAACTGGGCGATGATCAGCTTTTCGCACGTCAAGTTCCGCCAGCACATGATGCGCACCGGGCAGGCGCCGCTGTTCAAGGCGCTGTGGTATCCCTACGGCAACCTCATTTGCCTGGCATTCGTGGTGTTTATCCTGGTGATCATGTTGTTGACCCCGGGCATTCGCAACTCGGTGTTTGCGATGCCGGTATGGCTGGGGTTCATGGCGATCTGCTACTGGCTCAAGACCCGCCGCGCGACCCAAGCGGTGCCGGGCGCCGAGGCGTCGGTGGCCAGATAAGCGATGGCAACACCGCGCAAACCCGGCCCTGGTGCCGGGTTTGTTTATTGTGGGGGGCGTGTATCCTCTCCCCATCCCCACCCAGAGGCGCTCTACCCAGATGCTGGTGATCTCCAACAATGTTCATTTGCCTGATGCCGAGGTCGAACTGACGGCCATTCGCGCACAGGGCGCCGGTGGCCAGAACGTCAACAAGGTGTCCAGCGCGGTGCACTTGCGTTTCGACATCCCGGCCTCGTCCCTGCCGCCGTTCTACAAGGAGCGCCTGCTGGCCCTGCTCGACAGCCGCATCACCAGTGACGGGGTGTTGGTGATCAAGGCCCAGCAATACCGGACCCAGGAACAGAATCGCGCTGATGCGCTGGAGCGGTTGGTGGCGTTGATCCTCAGCGCCACCAAGGTCGAAAAGAAACGCCGCCCGACCAAACCCACCCTGGGTTCCAAAACCCGACGGCTGGAGTCCAAGAGCAAGCGCGGCAACATCAAGGCCGGGCGCGGCAAGGTCGATTTCTAGCGCGCGGCCCGTTCTTCACGGTACTTCGGCGCCTGGCGGTACAGGTACAGGCTCAACAGCAGCCCAACCAGGGCCGCGACGGCGGCGCACAAAAACACCGAGGCAAACCCGAACCCGGCCGCCACCGCCCCGGCCAGCGGCCCGGTGACGCCCAGCGACAAGTCGATGAACAGGGAATAAGCCCCCACCGCCGCGCCCCGGCTGGAAGCGGGCACCAGGTTGACCGCCTCGACCCCCAGCGCCGGAAACACCAGCGAAAACCCGAACCCGCTCAACGCCGCCCCGGCCAACGCCAACTGAGCATTGGGCGCGAGCCATAACAACAGCAGGCCCAGGGTTTCCACCGACAGGCAGGCGATGGCCACACGAAAGCCGCCAATGCGGTTGATCAAGTTGCCGAACAACAGCCGCGCACCGATAAAACTGGCACCGAACAGGCTCAGGGCCAGCACGGCGTTTTCCCAGTGTTGCGTGGCGTAATACAGGGTGATGAACGTGGCGATGGTGCCAAACCCGATGGACCCCAGCGCCAGCCCGCAGCCGTGGGGGAACACGCGCCCCAGCACATGCATGAACGGCAGGCGCTCACCGGCCACAATCGGCACCGCGCCTTTGCGCCAGGCCAGCACCAGGCCCAGCACCGCCAAAAGGATGATGCTCACGCCCATGCTCCACAGCCCCAGGCGGCTGACCAGCATCACCCCCAGCGGTGCGCCGATGGCCAGTGCGCCGTAGCTGGCGATGCCGTTCCAGGAGATGACCTTGGCCGTATTGGCCGCCCCCACGCGGCCGATGCCCCAGCCAATGGCGCCCGAGCCCACCAGGCTTTCTGCGCTGCCCAGCACCAGGCGACCGATAAACAGGCTGGCCAGGCTCCAGGCCGGCAGGTGCGTGAGCGCGGCGGCCAGCAGCATGAACACGCCGCTCAGCCCGCAGCCAACCAGGCCGTACAGCACCGCGCGTTTGCAGCCCTGGTTGTCGATGATGCGCCCGGCGTAGGGCCGGCTCAGCAGGGTGGCCAGGTATTGCACGCTGATCACCAGGCCTGCGATGACGGCACCAAACCCCAGGTCGGTGTGCACGTAACCCGGCAACACAGCCAGGGGAATGCCGATATTCAGGTAACCGATAAATGTGAACAGAACGATGGAAACGACTTGCAGCGTGACCGCCATGGGTCGCTGGGTATCTGGCATGTTGGAAACGTCCACTGTCGCGGGGGGAAAGATAGGCTGCTAATGATACCGATGCTTTGGCCGGTGCGGGGCGGCAAAACAAAAAAGTCTGGGCGAACGGTCAGCAATGGCCGCCGCTGCGCCACACCTGGGGGATCAGTGTTCGGCGGGGTTGAGCAACTGGGTGGTCACCAGCGCGGCCAGGGCGTTTTCCTGGGTGCCAAAGCGTTTGAGCAGCAGCGCCTGTTTTTCCGGGCTGAGGCGGTTCCACACATCGATCATCTTGAGGGCGGTGTCGAGGACGGCGTTGTCCGCAGGGGTAGGGGTCATGGCGGGTGTCTCGTGTGTTCAGGCGGTGTGGAAAGCGCACATTGTCACGCTTTCCACACGGTCTGGGTACAGCGTTCAGTCCTGGCTTTCGCCGTCGACCGGCTTGGCGTCTTGCGGTTCCGGTTTTTCATTGCCGGCCTGTTGCGGGCTTGGCTGCTCGGCGGGGTGCAGGCTTGGGAAGGGGAGATTGGGAATTTCGTGCATCGTCGTCGCTCCTCGCAAGGTCTGTTTGTCATCGCAGGTGATTGCGCGCATTCAAAAAGCCTGGGGAGGATACCGCACTGTAAATGACAAAAAGATTTTATCTGCCCGGGTGAACAAGGCTTCATCTCGGGTGGAATACGTGGCTCAAGGCCACAGTGGATCCGAAGTCATCGTACAACTTTTGCGTGATTGCCTTTTTACGGATTGACTTCGCCCCCGTGAGTGAATATAACGCTCATAGTTGTATGACGACATATGACGTTACATTTTTATCGCGCCCGTAATACGGATGCTGCCGGTCGCAGAACCTACGCCTCAAATCTAAAAATAATTAAGGTGAAACGATGAAAATCAAAGGCATCCGTTGGTGGATGGTCGGCCTGATGACTGTCGGCTTGATTGTTAACTACCTGGCGCGCAACACCCTGTCGGTCGCAGCCCCCACGCTGATGACCGACTTGAATATTTCAACCGAACAGTATTCGCACATCGTGGTGGCCTGGCAGGTGTGCTACGCCTTGATGCAGCCGATCGCCGGGTATGTGATCGATGCCATCGGCACCAAGATGGGCTTTGCGATCTTTGCCATTTCCTGGTCGGTGGTGTGCGCGCTGGCGGCGTTCGCCACCGGCTGGCAGAGCCTGGCAGTGGCCCGGGGCGCGCTGGGCATTACCGAGTCGGCGGGCTTTCCCGGCGGCGTCAAGGCGATCACCGAATGGTTTCCGGCCAAGGAACGTTCCGTGGCCATTGGCTGGTTCAACTTCGGTTCCTCGTTTGGCGCCTTGCTGGCCCCGCCGCTGGTGGTGTGGGCGATCCTGCACAGCGGCTGGCAGCTGGCATTCTTGATCGTGGGCGGTATTGGCCTGGTGTGGAGCGGCCTGTGGCTGCTGCTGTACAAACACCCACGCGACCAACGCCTGCTGGCTGACGCCGAGCGTGATTACATCGCCGCAGGCCAGGAAACCCATCTGAAGGATGGCGGAACAAGCAAGGCCAGCTGGAAGCGCATCCTCAAGAGCCGCAACTTTTTTGCCATCGCTTCGGCGCGCATGCTTTCGGAGCCGGCCTGGCAGACCTTCAACGCCTGGATCCCGCTGTACCTGATGACCGAGCGTCACCTCAACATCAAGGAAATGGCGTTGTTCGCCTGGCTGCCATTCCTCGCTGCCGACATCGGCTGTGTACTGGGCGGCTACCTCAGCCCGTTGTTCCACCGTTATTTCAAGGTGTCGCTGTTCACGTCCCGTAAGCTGGTGATGTTGCTGGGTTGCCTGTGCATGATCGGCCCGGGCTGCATCGGCCTGGCGGGCAGCCCGTACACCGCGATCGCGTTGCTGTGCGTCGGCGGTTTCGCTCACCAGACCTTGTCGGGCGCGCTGTTCTCGATCGCCTCGGACTCGTTTGGCAAAAACGACGTGGCCACTGCCACGGGCGGCGGGCAAATGTGCGGGTTCATCGGGGCGGCGGCGTTCACCGCAGTGTTTGGTGTGCTGGTGACCAAGGTCGGCTACAGCCCGCTGTTTGTGGTGCTGGCGATTCTCGATATCCTCGCCGCGATTGTGATCCTGACCCTGGCCCGCCCGATACCCAGCGAGCCGGAACCTGTTGCGCAAGCGGGGCATGAGCGCCTGCTGCCGGTGTAGTTATTGAATGCAACGGGCCTGCCGATTTCTCGGCAGCGCCCGGGCAGGGCCTAGAACGGCACTTTGCCCACAATCATGTCGCGGTACATCACAAAATCCCCCAACAGGCTGTAGAACGGGTGCTGAAAAGTAGCCGGACGATTCTTCTCAAAGAAGAAATGGCCGATCCAGGCAAAGCTGTAGCCCGCCACCGGCAAGGCCAGCAGCAACCACCACGCCCCTTTGCCGACCGCAAACGCCAGAATGAAGATCACAAGGCTGGTGCCGATAAAGTGCAGGCGGCGGCACGTGCTGTTGCCGTGTTCGCTCAGGTAGTACGGGTAGAACTCGGCGAAGCTGCTGAAATGTCTTGCGTTTGCCACGGCGGACGACCCTCTGGTTGGTGTGATGCCAGCCGATATTCGGCGGGCAGCGTATTTGAGTCTAGAGTCATCAGTAGTAACAGCCAGTGACAATAGATGCCACTTTAGTATCCTTCGGGTTCCCGGCGGTTGTTTGAGCCCGCTTTTTCAAGCATACGTGTCAAGAAAACGCCATGAGCGAACGAACAACTTCTGCAAGCTGGGCGATGGGCATAGTCAAGGCGCTGGAGATGGACGGCCTGGATTGCCGGGCGCTGTTCAAGCAGCTGGGGCTGGACTACGCCGCGCTGGATGACCCGGATGCACGTTTTCCCCAAGACTCCATGACCCGGCTCTGGCAGCGGGCGGTGGAGTTGTCGGGCAACCCGGCCATCGGCTTGAACATGGGCAAGGTGGCGCGCCCGGCGTCGTTTCATGTGGCCGGTTATGCCTTGATGTCGAGCAACACCCTGGCTGAAGGTTTTCATCGGTTGGTGCGTTATCAACGCATCATTGCCGAAAGCGCCGACTTGAGCTTTGAGCTTTTACCCGAAGGTTATGCGCTGATTCTGACGGTTCACGGCGACCACCTGCCCCCCACCCGGCAGAGTGCCGAGGCCTCGCTGGCCTGCGCGCTGGCGTTGTGCGGCTGGCTCACGGGGCGCACGCTGCAGCCGCGCAAGGTGCTGGTGGAAGGCGATCAGCCTGCCGACCTTGCCCCCTACAAACAAGCCTTCCATGCGCCGCTGGTGTTCAACGCGCCTTATCACGCCCTGATCTTCGAGCGCGCCGACATGGAAGCGCCGCTGCCCACGGCCAATGAAGCGATGGCGCTGCTGCACGACCGGTTTGCCGGGGAATACCTGGCGCGGTTTTCCGAAAGCCGCGTGACGCACAAGGCCCGCCAGGTGTTGTGCCGGTTATTGCCCCAGGGGGAGCCCAAGCGCGAGGTGGTGGCGCAGACGCTGCACTTGTCCCAGCGCACTTTGCAGCGCCGCTTGCAGGAGGAGGGCACCAGTTTTCAGACGTTGCTGGACGACACCCGCCGCGAACTGGCCGAGCAATACCTGGCGCAACCGGCCATGACCCTGCTGGAAATCGCCTACCTGCTGGGGTTTGCCGACCCGAGCAATTTCTTTCGCGCCTTCCGCCGCTGGTTCGATGCCACCCCCGGCGAGTACCGGGTGCGCCTGCACGGTGTGCCAAGCGCCGTCAGTGACGCCAAAACGCCGGAATGCACAGCACAAACACCGTGATGATCTCCAGGCGGCCCAGCAACATACCGAACGACAAGATCCACTTGGCCGCGTCCGGCAGGCTGGCGAAGTTACCAGCCGGGCCGATGGTTTCGCCCAGGCCCGGGCCGACGCCGGACACGGTGCTGGCCGCGCCGGTCAGTGCGGTCATCCAGTCCAGGCCCAGCAATGAAAGGGCCAGGGCGATGGCGCAGATGGTGATGGCGAAGAAAAACGAGAACGTCAGGATCGAGCGGACGATTTCTTCGTCCAGCCGGTGCCCGTTGTACTTCTGCTTGATCACGGCGCGTGGGTGGATCAGCTGATTCAGGTTGGCCTTGAGCAAGATGTAGGCGACCTGGAAGCGGAAAATCTTGATCCCGCCCGCCGTGGAGCCCGAGCAGCCGCCGACAAAGCCCAGGTAGAAAAACAGCATCAGCGAAAACGTGCCCCAGATGCTGTAGTCCCCCAGCGCAAAGCCGGTGGTGGTCACCACGGATGTGACGTTCACTGCCACATGGCGCAGCGCGTCCAGCCAGGGCAGGTTGGTCGTCCACCAGTACCACGTGCCGAGCACCAGCCACGTCACCAGCAACAGCCCGAGCAGGCCTTGCACTTGCTGGTCTTTGAGCAGTGCCCGGCGGTTGCCGCGCAACGTGGCCACGTACAGGGTGAACGGCAGGCTGCCGAGGATCATCACCCCCACGGCCACCCAATGCACGGCGGGTTGTTTCCAGTGCGCCAGGGATTCGTCGGAGGTGGAAAACCCGCCGGTGGAAATCGCCGACATCGCATGGTTGATCGCATCGAACAGGCCCATGCCCGCCCACCAGAACGCCAGGCTGCCCACGATGGTGATGCCGACATACGTCGCCACGATCAACCGGGCCACCATGTGCGAGCGCGGCATGACCTTTTCGGAGCGGTCCGACGATTCGGTCTGGAACAGGCGCATGCCGCCGATGCGCAGCAGCGGCAGGATCGCCACCGCCATGCCGATAAAACCGATGCCGCCCAGCCAGTGCAGCAGCGAGCGCCACATCAAAATGCCCGGCGACATGCTGTCCAGGCCGCTGAGTACGGTGGAGCCGGTGGCGGTGATGCCGGACATGCTTTCAAAAAAAGAGTCGGTGTAACTGATGTGCTGGGTGAGCAGGAACGGCAGCGCGGCAAAAATGCACACCACCAGCCAGCTGGAGACGGTGAGCAGGTACATGTCGCGCGGACGCAAGTGCACGTGCTCCGGCCGACCGGGGATGACCAGTGCCAGGCCCGCGAGAAAGGTGATCATGCTGGCCCACAAGAACGACGGCAGGTCGCTGGTGCGCTCGAAGATCACCAGGGTGGCCATGGGAATGACCATGGCAATGGCCAGGGTGATCAGGAAGATGCCGATAATAAAACCGATTATCCGTAAGGTCGGCAACGCCATGAGGTCCGCTCGGGTGACAGGAGAAAGTCGCCATTCTACCTGCGGTGCAGGGCAAGTAAACGGGCGCGCTTCGGGGCAGGCAAGGCCGGCCTGTGTGCGGCAGGCACAAAAAAGGCGACCTGTTCAGGTCGCCTTTTTCAGGGCGGTGCGGATCAGAACTCGTGGTCCGCGTTATCCGGGTTCAGGTCGCTGATCCCCAGTTTGCCCGCGGCGCTTTCGATCGAGCCGGTCTGCTTGACCAGTGCGGCGATCGCCTCCCGCACGATTTGGTTGCCCGCCTCGTTACCGGCAGCGATCAACTGGTCATAGTGCTCGCCGTTGTTGGCGTGGTCGACGATGACCTGAATCTTCGCTTCGGTAGACGCCAGGTCCGCCTTGAGCGCTTCATCCGCTGCCGGGTCGGCCTTGGCCACCAGTGAGGACAGGCTCGCGCCGGTCAACCGGGTGCCGTCAACGCGGGTGTATTCGCCCAGGTAAACGTTGCGGATGCCCTTGGCATCGTAGAAGTGCGAGTTGTGGGTGTTGTCGCTGAAGCAGTCCTGCTCGTCTTCTGGCGAGTTGGCTTCCAGGGACACTTTCATCCGCTCGCCCGCCAGTTCGCCCAGGGACAGGCTGCCCATGCCGAACAGCATTTTGCGCAGGCCGTCGGTGCCAGGCTCAGCTTGCAGGGTGGCGCGGTAGTTGTCTTCGACGTCGGGCTTCCAGTTGTCGACCATTTCTGCAAGGTCGCTCACCAGCAGTTGGGTCACGGCGCGCAGGTAGGTGCGGCGACGTTCATTGTGGCCGCCCGTGGCGCCTTCGCCGGTCAGGTAGTCCGAGGCCGGGCGGTTGCCGGCGCCAGGGCCAGTGCCGTTGAGGTCTTGGCCCCAGAGCAGGAATTCGATGGCGTGGTAGCCGGTGGCGACGTTGGCTTCGGAGCCGCCCAGCTCATTGAGGCTGGCGAGTTTTTCGGGGGTGATGTCTTTTACGTCCACCTTGTCTTCGCCCACCTGGATCTGGGTGTTGGCGATGATGTTGGCGGTGGCGCCTGGGTTGCCCAGGGCGTGCTCGTAGGTTTTGTCGACGTAGTCGATCAGGCCTTCGTCCAGGGGCCAGGCGTTCACCTGGCCTTCCCAGTCGTCGATGATGGTGTTGCCGAAGCGGAACACTTCGCTTTGCAGGTACGGCACACGCGCGGCGATCCAGGCGGTACGGGCGGCTTTGAGGGTGTCGTCGTTCGGGTTGGCGAGGAAGGTGTCGATGGCAGTCTGCAGGGTCTTGGCCGTGGATTCGGCATCGCTGTAAACCGCAAAAACCATGTCTGCGTAATGCGCGACCACCGCTTTGGCAGCGGCTTCGTCCACTTGGCCAGCCGGGGCGGCGGCGGGGGCGGTCGTGCTGGTGGCGGCGGGCGCTTGAGGGGCACCGGCTTTGTCTTTGCCTTCGCCGCAACCGGCGAGGGAAATGGCGATGGCCAGCAGACTGGCGGTGGCCAGGGGCATACGAATCATGGCGAACATCCTGCTTCGAGTATTAATGGATCGCGCCGGGGGACGCGCAAAACTGCGACATAATGCGAAAGATTTGCATTTTGTGTAAAGGGTTATAACGGGGAAATATTTAGTATCGATTTGTTCGCCACCCTCGCCCATCGGCCGGGTGGCGGTGAGCCGATCAAAGGATTGCCGCGTTGTTGCGCTCGGCGTGTTTAAGGTAGGCCACCACCTCGCGGGCCGGCAGGGGCTTGCTGTAGTGATAGCCCTGGCCTTCGTGGCAGCCTTCGGTGATCACGTAGGCCTCTTGCTCGGCGGTTTCCACGCCTTCGGCAATCACTTCCATGCCCAGGCTTTTCCCCAGCTGGATGATGGCCCGCACGATGGTGGCGTCGTCGTCGTCATCCAGAACGTCCTGCACGAAGCTCTTGTCGATCTTGATTTTGTCCAGCGGCAGGCTTTTGAGGTAGCTCAACGAGGAGTAGCCGGTGCCGAAGTCGTCAATGGCAATCAGCGCCCCGGAGCGGCGCAGGCTCAGCAGGTGCTGGGCGGCGGTGCTGATGTCTTCCATCAGGCCGGTTTCGGTGACTTCCAGCTCCAGGCTGCGGGGCGGCAGGCGGTAGATCTGTAACAGGTTGTTGACCACCCGGGGCAGTTCCGTGTGGTGCAACTGCACGGTGGACAGGTTGACCGCCATGCGCAAGGTGGTGAAGCCCAGGTCATGCCATTCGCGCAGTTGCCGACAGGCCTGGTCCAGCACCCATTCGCCGATGGCAATGATGGTGCCGTTCTGTTCGGCCAGCGGGATGAACAGGTCCGGCGGGACAAGGCCGTGTTCCGGGTGTTGCCAGCGCAGCAACGCTTCGACGCCGACCACGCGATGGTCCAGGTAGCTGATTTGCGGCTGGTACACCAGGTGGAATTGTTCGCGGCTGAGGGCGTCGCGCAGGTCCTTTTCCAGTTCGCGGCGGCGGCGCATCTCGCTGTCGACGCTGGCGATATAGAACTGGTAGCGGTTGCGCGAG
Source organism: Pseudomonas sp. SDO5215_S409 (assembly GCF_054071325.1). Classification (NCBI taxonomy): domain Bacteria; kingdom Pseudomonadati; phylum Pseudomonadota; class Gammaproteobacteria; order Pseudomonadales; family Pseudomonadaceae; genus Pseudomonas; species Pseudomonas sp. SDO5215_S409. Next base: position 24,588 of record NZ_JBSVWN010000038.1, read on the forward strand.
CGGCTCTTGGCCAGGGTCATGGTCTGCTCGGCTTTTTGCAGCAGTTTTTCGGTGCTGTCGCCGTCTTCGGGGAACAGGGTGATGCCGATGGTGGCGCGCAGGCGAATCTGCTGATCTTGGAGGGCAAACTCGGCTTCCAGGTCATCCAGGATGTTTTGTGCCAGTTCGGCGGCTTCGTAGGGTTGTTCGATATCGGCCTGCACCAGGGCGAACTGGTCGCCGCCCAGGCGGGCGAGGGCGCCGAGGCGGCCGCTGTGGGCGCGCAGCCGGTCGGCCAGGGCCAGCAGCAATTGGTCGCCAGCCTGGTAGGTGAACTGCTCGTTGACGCTTTTGAAGTCATCGAGCCCCACGCAGAGCACCGCCACCCGGCGCTGGTGGCGGCCGGCGTCGATCAGGATCTTGTCCAGTTGCCCCTGCAACTTGCGCCGGTTCGGCAGGCCGGTCAAAAAGTCATATTCGGCCATGCGCCGCAGGCTGCTCTCGGCCTCGTGGCGCAAATGCGTGTTGCGCTCGATGGACTCAAGCAACTGGTTGGCCGTGTTGATCCACAGGCCCAGTTCGTTTTTTTCGTGGCCCTTGAGCTGCGGGATCTTGTGCTCGCTGGGGCGGTCGGGGTTGACCGAACTCAGGTGTTCAATAATGCGCGACAGCGGTTTGGTCAGCAGCCAGTGGTACACCAGGTACAGCACCAGCGCCATGGCCAGGGCGCGCAGCACGCCGGAAATAAAGATGATCACCGAGTTGACGATAAAGCCCTTGCCGTACGTGGCGGTGTCGAGGGTGATGCTCAGGTCGCCGTAATACTCGCTGTAGGGCCCGCGCCCCACCAGCGGCGTGGTGAAGTGGCGTTCCTGGCCAAGAATCAGGTCGGTGAGCCAGCGGCTGGAGGACTGGCGCAGGTCGCGGCTTTTTTCCGCGAGCATGGCCTCGTTGGGGTGACCGATGGCGGCCTGGCGTACGGCTTCATCCTGAAACAGGCCTTCGATGACTTGCATGCCCATCTCACGGTCCAGGCTGTACACGGCCTGGGTGGACGGGTCGCGAAACATGTCGAGGATGCGCTGCGCATCGTTGGCCACGGCCTGGCGTGTCTTGTAGGCGTCGAAAACGATCTGCGCCACGCTCAGCGTCACGCCCACCATAAACGCCGACAGCAGCACCACCCGTAACAACTTCACCGACAAGCTGTTTTTGAGTTCCAGCTTCAAAGAGTCATTCCTTGTTCCATGCGGGTACGCTCAACCTGCCAAGAGTATTGGCAATCCCGTGGTGGCAGTCAAAGGGACATTACGGCGTGCGCGGGCTCAAGGCGGCGACCCTGCATTTTTCGAGGGTGCGGGTGCGGTACGGCGGGGGGCAGGGGGGGCGGCGGATCGACGACCCGCCGCGGTGTTCAGAACTTTATCTGCGAGTTCTGGTTGCCGGTGTCCTTGGCGAACTCCAGCGCTTTTCCTGCAACGTCTGTGGCCAGTTTCACACCCACTTCAGCGACTTTTGCCACCAGTGGAACGGCGAGGGCCGCGAGAGGGGCCAGTGCAGCCAGTCCGATCATAGTCATGTCTCCAACGATTGCCTGAATGATGAGGGGAGGGTTCCGCTCACGGCCTGGGTGGCAAGGCTGGGGCATCGGGTTCCGTGGCGCACAAAAAAGCCCGGCGACAAGGCCGGGCTCTTTCTACTGCACGTGACGCTTAGGCAGTGAAGGTTTTGCCTTCGAACTGCTCGGCGACGAACGCCCAGTTGACCAGGTTCCAGAACGCTTCCACATACTTTGGACGCACGTTGCGGTAGTCGATGTAGTAGGCGTGTTCCCACACGTCGCAGGTCAGCAGCGGGGTGTCGCCGCTGGTCAGCGGGTTGCCAGCGCCGATGGTGCTGGCCAGGGCCAGGGAGCCGTCAGCCTTTTTCACCAGCCAGCCCCAACCGGAACCGAAGGTGCCGACGGACGTCTTGGTGAACTCTTCCTTGAACTTGTCGAACGAGCCGAAGGCTGCGTTGATGGCCTCGGCCAGTGCGCCGGTAGGCTGACCGCCAGCGTTTGGCGCCAGGCAGTTCCAGTAAAAGGTGTGGTTCCACACTTGAGCGGCGTTGTTGAAGATACCGCCCGAGGAAGACTTGACGATTTCTTCCAGGGTCTTGCCTTCGAACTCGGTGCCAGGCACCAGGTTGTTCAGGTTCACGACATAGGTGTTGTGGTGCTTGTCGTGGTGAAATTCCAGGGTTTCCTTGGAAATGTGCGGCTGCAGGGCATCGTGTGCGTAAGGCAGCGGCGGCAATTCGAAAGCCATGATGATTCTCCTAATCAGGTCAGTTGCGGTGAGCGCAAGGCCGATCACGGGCGGCCGTACAAGCGCCGCGGAGTTTGTACTCCTTGCGGCGCAGGGGCTGGATCATAGCACCGGGGTTGTGGCAAAACCACGCAACAACTGTGTGGGATAGAGGTTCCAGAGCCTTTTGGAATAAGTCAGCCGGCACTGATCAGTTGGTAGGCCACGCCAAACATCATGGCCGCCACGAGCAGGTCCAGCAGACGCCAGGTGGCCGGGCGCGCCAGCCACGGTGCCAGCCACGCGGCGCCCAGGGCCAAGGCGCTGAACCACAGAAGGGACGCACTGGCCGCGCCCGCTACATAGGCCGTGGGCTCGGTTTGCTGGGCGCCGAGGGAGCCGATCAACAGCACGGTGTCCAGGTACACGTGGGGGTTGAGCAGTGTCACGGCCAGCGCACTGAGCAGCACCGCTCGCAATGAACGCACCTTGGGGTTTTCGCCCTGGCCCAGGCTCTGGCTCGAACAGGCCCGGCGCAGCGCCAGGGTGCCGTACCACAACAGAAACGCCGCACCGCCCCAGCGTGCGACGGCCAGCAACAACGGGTTATGCGCCAGCACCGTCGCCAGCCCGAATACCCCGGCGGCCACCAGCAGCGCGTCGCACACGATGCACAGCGCGGCGACGGGCAGGTGATGTTCGCGGCGCAGGCTTTGCGCCAGGACAAAGGCGTTTTGTGTGCCGATCGCCATGATCAGGCCCAGGGCGACCAGTAAACCGTTCATATAGCTTTGCCACATGGGGGTTACACCTCGCCCGCGGCCAGTTGACGCAATACCGTCATGGCGCGGTCGGCATCGACGCGGCCAACAAACAGGTGGTCGTGGTAGAAGCCTGCGATCACGTTGCAACTGATCCCGGCCTGGCCCAGGGCCGTGGCAAAGGCGGCGGTCAGGCCGACCGCTTCCAGGGCCGAATGCACGTTCAGGGTGATCCACGCCGCCACATAGTCGAACGGCAAACTCGCCCGCTCGGCTTGTTGGCGTTCCACGATCAGGGTCAGGCCTTCTTGTTCACGAAAGCTGCCGATCACCTCGCACCCCGGTGGGATGCGGCTGTCGGGCAGGGTGCAGAAGACGTAGTCGCCGTCATTGAGCTGTGGGCTCATGCTGCGCAGCAGGGTTGCCAGGGCGGTTTCGCCAGCCATCGGGAGTTCCTTGAGTCAGTAGAAGCGAGGCTGGCTATTTTCCGGTCAAGGGCTGTATAAGAAAAACCAATATTACTGATCGCTCATTAGAGAAACTGATGTTCGACTATAAATTGCTGTCTGCCCTTGCCGCTGTGGTGGAACAGGCCGGTTTCGAGCGGGGCGCCCAGGTGCTGGGCCTTTCGCAATCGGCAATCTCCCAGCGCATCAAGCTGCTGGAGGCGCGCATCGGCCAGCCGGTGCTGGTGCGCGCCACGCCGCCCACGCCTACGGATATCGGCCGCCGCCTGCTCAACCATGTGCAACAAGTGCGTCTATTGGAGCGCGACCTGCAAAGCCAGGTGCCAGCGCTGGATGAAGAGGGCATGCCCGAGCGCCTGCGCATCGCCTTGAACGCCGACAGCCTGGCCACCTGGTGGGCCGAAGCGGTCAGCGACTTTTGCGCCGAGCACCATCTATTGCTCGACCTGGTGGTGGAAGACCAGACCGTGGGCCTCAAACGCATGCGTGCAGGCGAGGTGGCGGCCTGTATCTGTGCAAGCGAACGCCCAGTGGCCGGCGCCCGCAGCCTGCTATTGGGCGCGATGCGTTACCGCGCTTTGGCCAGCCCTGCCTTTATTGCACGGCACTTCCCGGACGGTGTACGCGCCGATCAGCTGGCGCGGACCCCGGCGTTGGTGTTTGGCCCGGATGATTTTCTGCAACACCGTTACCTGGCTTCCCTGGGGGTGGACGGTGTGTTTGAACACCATTTATGCCCGTCTTCCGAAGGGTTCATTCGCCTGACGGAGGCGGGCCTGGGCTGGGGGCTGGTGCCGCAATTGCAGGTGCACAACCAATTGCGCAGCGGCGAATTGGTCGAGCTGTTGCCAGATAAACCGATTGATGTGCCGCTGTACTGGCATCATTGGCGCAGTGGCGGGCAACTGCTGGGGCTGTTGACCGATCATCTGGCGCGCACCAGCGGCCAATGGCTGGTGTCGTACACGTAGCGACAAGCGTCAAGCTACGTGCCGCAAGCCAGCGCTTGCGCAGCGTTTTTAACTTGCAGCTCAAGCGTGAGGCTTGCCGCTGCATCTGTAGGAGGCAACATGAAAGTTCTGGTCACCGGCGCAAGCGGCTTTATAGGCGGGCGCTTTGCGCGTTTTGCCCTGGAGCAGGGCCTGGATGTGCGGGTCAACGGGCGACGGGCCGAAAGTGTCGAGCACCTGGTGCGGCGCGGCGCCGAGTTTATCCAGGGTGATCTGAACGATCCTGAACTGGTGCGCGAGCTGTGCCGCGACGTCGAAGCCGTGGTGCATTGCGCAGGCTCCGTGGGGCTATGGGGGCGCTATCAGGAATTTCACCAGGGCAACGTGCTGGTGACCGAAAACGTGGTGGAGGCCTGCCTGAAGCAACGGGTCGGGCGGCTGGTGCACTTGTCGTCGCCGTCGATCTACTTTGACGGTCGCGACCACCTGAACCTTACCGAAGAGCAAGTGCCCAAGCGCTTCAAGCACCCTTATGCCGCCACCAAATACCTGGCGGAGCAAAAGGTCTTCGGCGCCCAGGAGTTCGGCCTGGAAGTATTGGCCCTGCGCCCGCGGTTTGTCACCGGCGCGGGCGACATGAGCATCTTCCCGCGGCTGTTGAAAATGCAGCGCAAAAAGCGCCTGGCCATTGTGGGCGACGGCCTGAACAAGGTCGACTTCACCAGCGTGCACAACCTCAATGAAGCGCTGCTGAGCAGTTTGCTGGCCACCGGCTCGGCGTTGGGCAAGGCCTACAACATCAGCAACGGCACGCCGGTGCCGATCTGGGATGTGGTGAACTACGTGATGCGGCAAATGGACATGCCGCAGGTGACGCGGTATCGGTCCTACGGCATGTCGTACAGCGTCGCGGCGCTCAATGAAGCCTTTTGCGCGATGTGGCCGGGGCGCCCGGAGCCCGGGTTGTCGCGCCTGGGCATGCAGGTGATGAACAAAGATTTCACACTCGACATCAGCCGCGCACGGCATTATCTGGACTACCAGCCCAAGGTCAGCCTGTGGGCGGCCCTGGATGAGTTCTGCAGTTGGTGGAAAGCCCAGGACGCGGGGCTCAAGTGATCACTGTTCACACGCGGTAACACTGGGGAACCGGGTGGGCGATTTCCGGTCAATCGCAGCGGTGAATCAGGGCGTTATACTCGCCCACCTTCGCACGGCTTGTGGCTCACTCAACGGTTAAAGGTTGATTCATGCGTAACGATGCAAAAGACGATTTCGACGATGTACCGAACCTGCGCGCCGACATCGGGGACGACGATGACTTCGTCCCCAGCGCCGCCACCTCGGTGCGCTCGCGGACGGCGAAAGTGGTCAAGGTCAAGGGCGCCAGCACCGGGCCTTTGTGGGCGCTGATCGGTGCGCTGCTGATCGCCTTCGCGGGCCTGGCCTGGTGGAGCTTCCAGCAGATCTCCCTGATGGGCCAGCAACTGGTCGCCACCCAGGAAAGTTTTGCGCGCATCAGCGAAGAGGCCGCGGGGCGCTTGCAGGACATCTCCGGCAAGGTGGTGGCCACCGAGGCCAGCGCGAACACCGGTAGCGAAGCGTTGAAGTTGCAGATCAAGCAGCTCGAAGCCCAGTTGCAGGAGCAGGGCAAGCAGCAATCCGGCGTGGCTGGCCAGGCCACCGACCTGGACAAGCGCCTGGCGCAAATGACGGCCAGCACCAGCGACCTGTCCAATGCCAACATTCAGTTACAAGGCCAGGTGCAGGCCCTGACAGACGCCGTGGCCAGCCTCAAGGCGGCGCAGGGTGACGTCAAGGAGCTGGCGGGCGATGTCGCCGCCTTGAAAAAGCAGGGCAATCCAAGCGCAGCCATTGCCCGTCTGGAACAAGACCTGGTGGTGCTCAAGAGCGAACAGGACAACCGCCCGGCGGCCAGCGACGGCCCTTCTACCAAGGAGTTCGACGTGTTCCGCATCCAGACCACCCGTAACGTCACCACCTTGCAAAGCCAGGTGCAGAACCTGCAACAGCAGATCAACCAGCCGGGGCGCTGACCGCAAAACGTGTTTATTGCCTGTAGGGCGTCTTGTGCCAAAACCCTACAGGCAATGTCACGCCGAATGTCACAGGGTGGTGACATTTCACTTCCGCTTCGTTACTTGCCCATCTCCAGCCCTTGTTTAGACTCCCGTCATCCCACAAAAACAAAAAGGGCTAATCATGACCACGCAACCACTGCCTGCCAGCAGTTGGCTGAACGCACCTGCCCACCATGCCTGGCTAGCGGCTGAAGGACGACGCCTGCTGGCGTTCGCCAAAGCCTCCCGGCTGCCTGACGGCTTCGGCAACCTCGACGGCCTGGGCCATTTGCCCGCCGCGTCGGTCGCCGAAACCATGAACACCGCCCGCATGACCCACAGCTTCGCCATGGCTCACGGCCAGGGCGTGCCCGGCTATGCGGACCTTGTGGCCCACGGTGTCGCCGCGTTGAGCGGCCCGCTGCGCGACGCGCACCATGGCGGCTGGTTCGCCACCGCCGGTGCCAGCGACGGCAACACGGGCAAGGCCGCCTACCTGCATGCCTTCGTCGCGCTGGCCGCCAGTTCTGCGATGGTCGCGGGCGCACCGGGTGCACAGACGTTGTTGAACGACGCGGTCCATATCATCGACCAGTTTTTTTGGAGCGAAGAGCAGGGCACGATGCGTGAGTCTTTTGCCCAGGACTGGAGCGGCGAAGAAGCCTATCGCGGCGCCAACAGCAACATGCACGCCACCGAAGCCTTCCTGGCCCTGGCCGACGTGACCGGCCAGACGCGCTGGCTGGACCGCGCGCTGCGCATCGTCGAGCGCGTTATCCACACCCACGCCGCCGCCAACCAGTACCAGGTCATCGAGCACTTCGACCCGCAGTGGCAGCCGCTGCGCGGTTACAACGAAGACAACCCGGCCGATTGTTTCCGCCCTTACGCCGTGACCCCCGGCCATGGTTTTGAGTGGGCGCGCCTGGTGCTGCACCTGGAAGCTGCCCGCCAGCGAGCGGGGCTGGTCACGCCCGACTGGCTAGTGGAAGACGCCAAGGGCCTGTTTGCCAGTGCCTGCGAGTACGGTTGGGCGGTCGATGGTGCGCCCGGGATTGTCTACACCCACGACTGGAACCAGCGGCCCGTGGTGCGTGAGCGTTTGCACTGGACCCACGCCGAGGCCAGCGCGGCGGCCCAGGCGTTGCTCAAGCGCACAGGCGAGCTGCACTACGAAACCTGGTATCGGCGCTTCTGGGAATTTTGCGACACCCACTTTATCGACCGCGTCCACGGCAGCTGGCACCACGAGCTCAGCCCGCATAACCAGCCCAGCAGCAAGATTTGGGGTGGCAAGCCCGATTTGTATCATGCCTGGCAGGCCATCCTGCTGCCTGGTCTACCCTTAGCACCGAGTATGGCCAGTGCGGTTGGCGCGGGATGTTATGTCACCAGATGGTGACATTTGTGCATCCCTTTGTTACCTGCACCTGAAATATCCCTGTTTAAACTCGTTTGCAGCGCAAGCACCAGACTTGCATGCATAACAACAAGAAAAAGGTACTCAGATGAAAGCGTTTACTCGCCTCGCCGTTGCTGTTTCCGTTGCCTCGTTGTTTCCCCTCAGTGCTTTTGCCGCCGACTCGAAAGGGACGGTTGAAGTTGTGCATTGGTGGACCTCGGGTGGCGAAAAAGCGGCGGTAGATGTCCTGAAGGCCCAAGTTGAAAAAGACGGCTTCACCTGGAAAGACGGCGCCGTCGCCGGCGGTGGCGGTTCCACGGCCATGACCGTACTCAAAAGCCGCGCTGTTGCTGGCAACCCGCCAGGCGTTGCCCAGATCAAGGGCCCCGACATCCAGGAGTGGGCGTCCACTGGCCTGCTCGACACCGACGTTCTCAAAGACGTCTCCAAAGAAGAGAAGTGGGACAGCCTCCTCGACAAGAAAGTCTCCGACACCGTGAAGTACGAAGGTGACTACGTGGCCGTGCCGGTGAACATTCACCGCGTGAACTGGCTGTGGATCAACCCGGAAGTCTTCAAGAAAGCCGGTATCGAAAAAGCCCCGACCACCCTGCAAGAATTCTATGCCGCGGGCGACAAGCTCAAGGCCGCAGGCTTCATTGCGCTCGCCCACGGTGGCCAGCCTTGGCAGGACAGCACCGTTTTTGAAGCGGTCGTGTTGTCGGTCATGGGTGCAGACGGTTACAAAAAAGCCCTGGTCGACCTGGATAACGCCACCCTGACCGGCCCTGAAATGGTCAAGTCCCTGACCGAGCTCAAGAAAGTCGCGACCTACATGGACGTCGACGGCAAGGGCCAGGACTGGAACCTGGAAGCGGCCAAAGTCATCAACGGCAAGGCCGGCATGCAGATCATGGGTGACTGGGCCAAAAGCGAATGGACCGCCGCCAAGAAAGTCGCGGGCAAAGACTACGAGTGCGTAGCGTTCCCGGGCACCGACAAGGCGTTCACCTACAACATCGACTCCCTGGCGGTGTTCAAGCAGAAAGACAAAGGCACTGCGGCCGGTCAGCAGGACATTGCCAAAGTCGTGCTGGGTGAAAACTTCCAGAAAGTCTTCAGCATCAACAAAGGCTCGATCCCGGTGCGTAACGACATGCTGGCCGACATGGGCAAGTATGGCTTTGACGCGTGCGCCCAGACCGCTGCCAAGGACTTCCTGGCAGACGCCAAGACCGGCGGCCTGCAACCGAGCATGGCGCACAACATGGCCACGACCCTGGCTGTGCAAGGCGCATTCTTTGATGTCGTGACCAACTTCATCAACGACCCGAAAGCAGACCCGGCCGACACCGCCAAGAAACTCGGTGCCGCGATCAAGGCTGCCAAGTAAACACCCTGTTCTAACCCTGTAGGCCCCGGCCGCAGCCTGTGTTCTGGAACCCGCTTCCCGACACGGCTGCAGCCTGGTTCAACCTGTTTCAAGTGGATGCTTAACCATGAGTTCTGTTGCTGTGTTCAGCAAAGCCTCGCCGTTCGATGCACTGCAGCGCTGGCTACCCAAACTGGTGCTGGCGCCCAGCATGTTTGTCGTACTGGTGGGTTTCTACGGCTACATCCTGTGGACGTTCGTTCTGTCGTTCACCAACTCGACTTTCCTGCCGTCCTACAAATGGGTAGGCCTGGCGCAATACGCGCGGTTGTTCGACAACGACCGCTGGTGGGTGGCCAGCAAGAACCTCGCCGTGTTCGGCGGGATGTTCATTGGCATCACCCTGGTGATTGGCGTGACCCTGGCCGTGTTCCTCGACCAGCGTATCCGCCGCGAAGGTTTTATCCGCACCATTTACCTGTACCCAATGGCGCTCTCGATGATCGTCACCGGTACGGCCTGGAAATGGCTGCTCAACCCAGGCATGGGCCTGGACAAATTGCTGCGTGACTGGGGCTGGGAAGGTTTCCGCCTGGACTGGCTGATCGACCCGGACCGCGTCGTGTACTGCCTGGTGATTGCGGCCGTGTGGCAAGCCTCGGGGTTCATCATGGCGATGTTCCTGGCGGGCCTGCGCGGTGTGGACCAGTCGATTATCCGTGCCGCGCAGATCGATGGCGCAAGCATGCCCAAGATCTACTGGAAAGTGGTGCTGCCAAGCCTGCGTCCAGTGTTCTTCAGTGCGGTGATGATCCTGGCGCACATCGCCATCAAGAGCTTCGACCTGGTGGCGGCGATGACTGCGGGTGGCCCGGGTTACTCGTCCGACCTGCCTGCGATGTTCATGTATTCGTTCACCTTCAGCCGCGGCCAGATGGGCATGGGCTCGGCCAGTGCAATTCTGATGCTCGGCGCGATTCTGGCAATCATCGTGCCTTACCTGTACTCCGAGCTAAGGACCAAGCGTAATGACTAGTCTTGCTGGCAAACCTGCCATCAGCCTGGGCCGCATCGCGATTTACACGGTGTTGATCCTCGCTGTCCTGCTTTACCTGGTGCCGCTGGTGGTGATGCTGCTGACCAGCTTCAAGAGCCCTGAAGACATCAGTACCGGCAACCTGCTGAGCTGGCCGACGGTGATTACCGGTATCGGCTGGATCAAGGCCTGGGCCACGGTGAAGGGGTACTTCTGGAACTCGTTCTTGATCACCGTGCCCGCTGTGCTGATCTCCACTGCCATTGGTGCAATGAACGGCTACGTGTTGTCGATGTGGCGCTTCAAGGGGTCGCAGTTGTTCTTCGGCCTGTTGCTGTTCGGCTGCTTCCTGCCGTTCCAGACCGTATTGCTGCCAGCCTCGTTCACCCTGGGCAAGATGGGCCTGGCCAGCACTACCACCGGCCTGGTGTTTGTGCACGTGGTCTACGGCCTGGCGTTTACTACACTGTTTTTCCGTAACTACTACGTGAGTATTCCCGACGCACTGGTGAAGGCCGCACGTCTGGATGGTGCCGGTTTCTTCACCATCTTCCGTCGGATCATTCTGCCGATGTCGACCCCGATCATCATGGTCTGCCTGATCTGGCAGTTCACCCAGATCTGGAACGACTTCCTCTTCGGCGTGGTGTTCTCCAGCGGTGATTCGCAGCCCATCACGGTGGCGCTGAACAACCTGGTCAACACCAGCACGGGGGCCAAGGAATACAACGTTGATATGGCGGCGGCGATGATCGCCGGGCTGCCGACCCTGCTGGTGTATGTGGTGGCAGGCAAGTATTTCGTGCGCGGGCTCACGGCCGGCGCAGTCAAGGGGTAATCATGGCAACGCTCGAACTTCGTAACGTAAACAAGACCTACGGCGCCGGCCTGCCGGACACCCTGAAGAACATCGAATTGTCGATCAAGGACGGTGAGTTCCTGATCCTGGTCGGCCCTTCGGGGTGCGGCAAGTCCACGCTGATGAACTGCATCGCGGGCCTTGAGAACATCTCTGGCGGCGCGATCATGATTGATGATCAGGACGTCAGCGGCATGAGCCCCAAGGACCGCGACATCGCCATGGTGTTTCAGTCCTACGCGCTGTACCCGACCATGAGCGTGCGCGAAAACATCGAATTCGGCCTGAAGATTCGCAAGATGAGCCAGGCCGACATCGACGCCGAAGTGGCGCGCGTGGCCAAGCTGCTGCAAATCGAACACCTGCTCAACCGCAAGCCGGGCCAGATGTCCGGCGGCCAGCAGCAGCGTGTGGCCATGGGCCGTGCCCTGGCACGTCGTCCGAAGATCTACCTGTTCGATGAACCGCTGTCCAACCTCGACGCCAAGCTGCGCGTCGAGATGCGCACCGAAATGAAACTGATGCACCAGCGCCTGAAAACCACCACCGTTTATGTCACGCACGACCAGATCGAAGCGATGACCCTGGGCGACAAAGTGGCGGTCATGAAGGACGGCATCATCCAGCAGTTCGGCACGCCCAAAGAGATCTACAACAACCCGGCCAACCAGTTTGTGGCGAGCTTCATTGGCTCGCCGCCGATGAACTTCCTGCCGGCCCGCCTGCAACGCAAGGACGGTCGTCTGTTCGCGCTGCTCGACAGCGGCCAGGCCCGCTGCGAATTGCCGCTGGCCTTCAGCGACGCAGGCCTTGAAGACCGTGAAGTGATCCTGGGTCTGCGCCCCGAGCAGATCCTGCTGGCGGCCGGTGACGCCGCCGGTGAGCCGACCATCCGCACCGAGGTTCATGTGACCGAGCCCACCGGCCCGGACACCCTGGTGTTTGTCACGCTCAACGACACCAAGGTCTGCTGCCGCCTGGCGCCCGATGTGGCGCCGCAGGTGGGCGAGACGCTGAATTTGCAATTCGATCCGGCCAAGGTGCTGCTGTTCGACGCCAAGAGCGGCGAGCGCCTGGGCACTGCCACTGCCAAGCCTGTGCAGGAGCACGGCGACAACGTGGCCCAGTTCAAAGGACGTTAAATCGCGCGGTTAGCGCACATAAGTTGTTGTTTTAATTAAAAAAGTAAACCGCGTTAAATAAAAACAGTTTAATAACAATAAAGACGAGGATGTAGGGATGAAAAAGCAACACAACAACACCCGGCTGATCTGCCAACTGTCAGCAGTGGCCGCTCTGGTTCTGTCCGCCAATGCGATGGCGGATGAAGCTTTTGGTGCCGATTCCAAATGGATGACTGGTGATTGGGGCGGGGAGCGGACCAAACTGATCGAGCAAGGTATCGACATCAAGGCGGACTACGTCGGTGAAGTCGGTGCCAACTTGCACGGTGGTTTCAACAACGACAAGACCGCCCGTTACGCCGACCAGTTCGGCCTGGGCGTGGCACTGGATCTGCAAAAGCTGTGGGGCTGGGATAACACCCAGGCCAAGATCCAACTGACCAACCGTAATGGCGCCAACATCTCCAATGACCGTATTGGCGACCCGCGTGCCGGCACCTTGAGCTCGTCTCAAGAGGTGGATGGTCGTGGCCACATGGTGCGTCTGACCCAGTTCTGGATCCAGCACCAGATGTTCGACAACAAACTGGACGTCAAACTCGGTTACTTCGGTGAAGGCGAAGACTTCAACACCTTCCCGTGCGACTTCCAGAACCTGTCGTTCTGCGGCTCGCAAGTGGGTAACTACGTCAACACCTGGTACAACTGGCCCGTCAGCCAGGCCGCTATCCGCGTGAAGTACAACATCACGCCTGAGCTGTATGCGCAAATCGGTGCGTACAACCAGAACCCGTCGCAGCTGGAACACGGCAACGGCTTCAAGCTCAGCGGCAGCGGCACCAAGGGCACCGTATTGCCGGTGGAATTGGTCTGGTCGCCGAAGGTCAATGGCCTGCCGGGCGAATACCGTGTGGGTTACTACAAGAGCACGGCCGACGCGACCGATGTACGTGAAGACGTCAACGGCGGCGATGCGGGCAGCTCTGGCGCGGCCTTCCGCGTTCGCAGCAGCAAAAGCGGTTACTGGGGTGTTCTGCAACAGCAACTCACCACCCACAATGGCGACGCTTCCCGTGGCCTGAACATCGCGGCTAACGTGACCTTCCACGACAAAGACACCAACCTGGTCGACAACTACCAGTCGTTGATGCTCGTTTACAAAGGGCCGTTCGACGCACGTACCAAAGATGACGTGGGTATCGGTGTGTCCCGTATCCATGCCAACAGCGACGTGAAGAAAACCGCCGAGTTGCTCAATGCCGCGGGTGGTTTCACCGACTACGACCAAACCGGTTTCGCACCGCTGCGCAACACCGAGTACAACGTGGAACTCAACTACGGTATCCACGTCACCAACTGGCTGACCGTGCGTCCTAACCTGCAATACATCGCCAACCCTGGCGGTGTGAAAGAAGTCGACAACGCGTTGGTAGCGGGCCTGAAAATTCAGTCTACGTTCTAACGTTGTTGCGATAAGCTCCTTCTCTCTGTGCGCATGTTCGCGGATGGCCTAGGCCATCCGCTTTTTTTGGGGCGTGCAGTGATGAATTTCAGGACCGTGGCACATGCATGAGCATCCGCTGCAACGCTTTTTCAAATCCCTGCGCGAACGGCCGGTCTTCGGCTGGGAGCGCTTTCAACTGCGCGACGTGCTGGTGATCGACCACCCGCTGTGCCAGGCGGTGTTCAGCCGCCAGGGCGCGCAATTGCTGCATTTTCAGCCACGGGGCCAGAAGCCCTGGCTGTGGTGCGCGGCCAAGTGGCCGCAAGTCGGCGCCATTCGTGGCGGCGTGCCGGTGTGTTGGCCGTGGTATGGCCGCCATCCCAGCGAAAATGCATGGCCGTCCCATGGCTGGGCGCGGTTGATTGACTGGAAATTGCTCGACAGCCGCGTTGACGACGACGGCGTGCGCCTGCACTGGCAGTTGCAACTGTGCGACTGGCAAGTGGACCTGCACGCGCACCTGGGTGAAACCCTGGAACTGCGCTTGAGCACCGAACACCAGGACGAGCTGCCGTGCCAGTTGAGTCATGCGCTGCATGCCTATTGGCGCATTGGCAACGTGGGCGAGATAGCGCTGTCTGGGCTTGAAGGCGCGCAGGGCTACGATCACCTGAACCGTCAGGTATGCCAGCAGGAAGGCGAGTTGCGCGTCGATGGCGGCTGCCAGCGCGTGTTCCAGCACGACGGCGAATTGCAGCTCAAGGACCACGCCTGGCAGCGCGAACTGTGCATCGACACCGGCGACAGTGCCGACACGGTGGTGTGGCACCCGGGCAGCCGGCCGTTGTTGGGCGTGAGCTTTAACGAGGCGTCGGGGTTTGTGTGCGTGGAATCGGCGATGGCCGGTGCGAGCCTGGCGCCGGGGGAGCGGGCGCACCTCAGTCTGCAGGCCCGGGCTAACGCCTGATCCCCACGCGGGGTGGGGAGTGGGCTTGTGCTTGAGGGTTAGTTGAACTCGTCGCCCACCGGATACCGGCTGGCATTCAAGCTCTCTTTGATTTTGCGCAGGTGCGGCTGGAAATCCACGCCGCGGCGCAAGGTCATGCCCGTGGCCAGCACATCCAGCACCGTCAACTGAATGATCCGCGAGGTCATCGGCATGTAGATGTCGGTGTCTTCGGGCAGCGGAATGTTCAAACTCACCGTGCTGGCCTTGGCCAACGGCGAATTCTCGGCAGTCACGCCCAATACGGACGCACCGTTTTCCCGGGCGATACGCGCCACTTCCACCAGCTCGCGGGTGCGGCCGGTGTAGGAAATAATCACGAACAGCTCACCGGTATGCGCCACCGAGGCGATCATGCGCTGCATCAGCACGTCGGCATGGGCCGTGACGGCCAGGTTGAAGCGGAAAAACTTGTGCAACGCATCCATCGCCACCGGGGCCGACGCGCCGAGGCCGAAGAAGTGGATCTGGCGGGCCTGGATCAACAGGTCCACGGCGCGGCTCACCAGCGCCGGGTCCAGGGCCTGGCAGGCGGTGTCCAGGGACGCGATGGCGCTGCCAAAGATCTTTTGGGTGTAGGCCGCCGGGTTATCGTCGGCCTCCACGGCGCGACTGACATACGCAGCGCCGCTGGCCAGGCTTTGCGCCAGCTGCAATTTGAGTTCAGGGTAGCCACTCACGCCAAACGAGCGGCAGAAGCGGTTGACGGTGGGTTCGCTGACCGAAGCGGCCTGGGCGAGGGCGGCGATCGAGAAGCGGGTCGCCTGCTGCGGATTGAGCAGGATGACCTCGGCGACTTTTCGCTCGGCCTTGTTGAGTTCTTCGAGGCGGTTCTGGATCTGTTCCAGTAGATTTCGCACGCGGTCCATTCATCTTTCCTTCGGGCGACGATGCAAATAAAGGGGCTCTGACCAAGCGAGGAGCGGCCCTTTTCGGTGGCCTATCCTACTGAGGGTAGCTGAACACCACCACTCGGAATGCGTATTTTGGGAAAATGTTGTGGTTATTACTACATTTTTCCTTGAGTGATGCCTTAAAAAAAGGTATTTGTAGCTTAACTTGATAAAAGAACCAACATCATGCCTTTGATAACCGTAGAACCCTGCACCTTTGCCCTGTTTGGCGCCTTGGGTGATCTGGCGCTGCGCAAGTTATTTCCTGCCCTCTATCAACTCGATGGCGCCGGGCTCTTGCACGACGACACCCGCATCCTGGCCCTGGCCCGCGAGGCCGGTGACGCCCAGCAGCACGTGGCCCGCATCGAAAAAGAGCTGCGCAAATACGTTGGCAAGGAGCTGGACGAAACCACCGCCAAGCGTTTCCTGGCCCGCCTGACCTACGTGCACGTCGACTTCAAGAACGCTGACGACTACGTCGCCCTGGCGGAAATTGCCGGCACCGCGCAAACCCTGATCGCTTATTTCGCAACGCCTGCGGCGGTGTATGGTGCGATCTGCGAAAACCTGTCCAAGGTTGGCCTGGCGGACAACACCCGGGTGGTGCTGGAAAAGCCGATCGGTTCTGACCTGGAATCCTCGCGCAAGGTCAACGACGCCGTGGCGCAGTTTTTTCCCGAGAACCGCACCTACCGCATCGACCACTACTTGGGCAAAGAAACCGTCCAGAACCTGATCGCCCTGCGTTTTGCCAACAGCCTGTTCGAGACCCAGTGGAACCAGAACTACATCTCCCACGTGGAAATCACCGTGGCCGAGCAGGTCGGTATCGAAGGCCGTTGGGGTTACTTCGACAAGGCTGGCCAGCTGCGCGACATGATCCAGAACCACCTGCTGCAACTGCTCTGCCTGATCGCCATGGACCCGCCGGCCGACCTGTCCGCCGACAGTATTCGTGACGAGAAGGTCAAGGTGCTCAAGGCCCTGGCGCCAATCAGCCCCGAAGGCCTCAGCACCCAGGTGGTGCGCGGCCAGTACATCGCGGGCTACAGCGCTGGCAAGGCAGTACCGGGCTACCTGGAAGAAGAGAATTCCAACACCCAGAGCGACACCGAAACCTTCGTGGCGCTGCGGGCAGACATCCGTAACTGGCGCTGGGCAGGCGTGCCGTTCTACCTGCGTACCGGCAAGCGCATGTCGCAAAAGCTGTCGCAGATCGTCATCCACTTCAAGGAACCGTCGCACTACATCTTCGCCCCCGAGCAGCGCCTGCAGATCAGCAACAAACTGATCATCCGCCTGCAGCCGGATGAAGGTATTTCGTTGCGCGTGATGACCAAGGAGCAAGGCCTGGACAAGGGCATGCAACTGCGCAGCGGCCCGTTGCAACTGAATTTTTCCGACACCTATCGCAGCACGCGGATTCCTGATGCCTACGAGCGGTTGTTGCTGGAAGTGATGCGCGGCAATCAGAACCTGTTTGTGCGCAAAGATGAAATCGAAGCCGCGTGGAAGTGGTGCGACCAGTTGATCGCCGGGTGGAAAAAGTCCGGTGATGCACCCAAGCCGTATGCGGCCGGGTCCTGGGGGCCGATGAGCTCCATTGCACTGATCACGCGGGACGGGAGGTCGTGGTATGGCGATATCTGAATTGAAACTGCCAGAGGGCGTGAGCGTCCATGAGTACCGCACGCCGGTGTTGCTGGCCGAAGGGCTGGCCAACGACGTGGCCGAGCAACTGCGCACGGCCATCAGTGCCCGTGGCGAGGCGGTATTGGTGGTGTCCGGTGGCCGCAGCCCGGTGGCGTTTTTCGAGCACCTGGCCAAGCAAGGGCTGGACTGGTCCAAGGTCACGATCACCCTGGCCGACGAGCGTTGGGTGCCGGTGGAACATGCCGACAGCAATGCTGGCCTGTTGAAGAAACACCTGCTGCAAGGCCCGGCGGCCAAGGCCCGCTTTTTGAGCCTGTACAGCGTCGCCGCTAACCTGGAAGACGCCGCCGAGCAGGCCGATCGCCTGTTGGCCGAACTACCGGCGATTGACGTGCTGGTGCTGGGCATGGGCGATGACGGCCACACCGCGTCGCTGTTCCCGGGTAGCCCTAACCTCGCGGATGCACTGGCGAGCGACGGCACTCGCCGCTGCTGGCCGATGCTCGCGCCCACCGTGCCGCACCAGCGCCTGACCATGAGTCGCGCGCTGTTGGCCACGGCTCGCTACACGGTCCTGTCGGTGTCCGGCAGTTCAAAATTGAACACCTTGAGCGCCGCGCTCGCCAGCGACGATGTCGCTGCCATGCCAGTGCGTGCGTTTTTGCAACCTACTTTAGAGATTTACTGGTGCCCATGAACCAAGGATCAGCCGCGATGAAAAGCCCTCAACCTGCCGTGTCCATGGCGGACAAAGTTGCCTTGATCGACAGCCTCTGCGCCAAGGCGCGGATCCTGCCGGTGATCACCATTGCCCGCGAACAGGACATCCTGCCGCTGGCCGATGCCCTGGCAGCGGGCGGTTTGACCGCACTGGAAGTGACCCTGCGTTCGCAGTTCGGCCTCAAGGCTATCCAGGTGCTGCGTGAGCAGCGTCCGGAGCTGTGCACCGGCGCCGGTACGGTGCTGGACCGTCACATGCTGGAAGCGGCAGAAGTGGCCGGCTCGCAATTTATCGTCACCCCGGGCATCACCCGCGACCTGCTGGAAGCCAGCGTGCACAGCCCGATCCCGCTGCTGCCGGGCATCAGCAATGCCTCGGGCATCATGGAAGGCTACGCACTGGGTTATCGGCGCTTCAAGCTGTTCCCGGCCGAAGTCAGCGGCGGTGTAGCGGCTATCAAGGCCCTCGGCGGCCCGTTTGGCGAAGTCAAGTTCTGCCCCACCGGCGGTGTTGGCCCGGCCAATATCAAGAGCTACATGGCGTTGAAAAACGTGATGTGCGTGGGCGGTAGCTGGATGCTGGACCCCGAGTGGATCAAGAACGGCGACTGGGCCCGTATCCAGGAAGTGACGGCCGAGGCGCTGGCACTGCTGGACTGATTGGATGTACCGGATTTACTGAATCGTTGTTGCTGTGTTCGACGGCTTTTGCGGCGCACTTGGTCGGTGCGCCGCTTTTTTTTGCCTGTCGAAAATGCAAGGCCCGGGCGCTGTTTAGTGCGTGCTCAATGCGCTGATGGCGTGGACCAGGCGCCGCATGTCCGCCGCTGATGTCACCCACCCCGGCGTGACCCTTATACAACTGCCAAAGGCCGCCCCGCTGCGGGTGGTGGTGAACAGGTTGTATTCCTTGAGCAAGCGCTCTGTCATCACCTGTTGATCTTGCCCGATAAAAGTAAAGGCGCTGATTGCACAACACAGCCGTGGATCGTCTGGGGTCATCACCTCGATGCCCGGCAACTCCCGCACTTCATTTACCCACAGGCTGCGCAGGTAGTTGAGCCGTGCGCCCTTGGCCGCTGCGCCACCCAGGGCGCGATGTTCTTCAAACACCAGGGGCAGGGTCATCAGCGCGGCGAAGTTTGGCGTGCTGAAGGGCGTACGGGCGCGCACGTCAGTGGCGGGGTAGTGAAACTCGCCCATGTCCGGGTCGATGTCGGCCAAGCGGTGTGGGTCGATGTAGAGGAACCCCAGCGTCAACGGTGCGCCGATCCACTTGTGCAGGTTGAAACCGGCAAAGGCGATGCCCAGCTGCGCCAGGTTGAATTCAATCTGGCCCAGGGCGTGGGCACCGTCGAGGATCACGTCCACCCCGTGCTCGCGGGCGCTGCTGGCAATGTCTTCTACGGGCATCACCAGCCCCGTGCGATGGGTGACGTAGGTCAGCGCCATCAGCTTGAGGCGCGGGTGCCGGGTGAAGGCGTCGCGATAGGTGTGAAGCAGGCTGTCGAAGGTGGCGGGGTGCGTGTGGGCCACTTCGATCACCTCGACCCCGCGATGGCGTGCCAGCCAGCGCATGGCGCTTTTGACGGTGTCGTATTCCAGGTCGCTGATCAGCACCTGGTCGCCCGGTTGCAGGCGGTTGTAATTGCGGATCAACGACTGCAAGGCATCGGATGCGCAGCGGGTGAGGGCGACGGCTTCGGGGTCGGCGTCGATCAGTTCGGCCAGCTGGCGGCGAATCTCCACGCTTTCACCCCGCTCGAAATGCTGGCGCACATGCACCGAGTTGCTGCGGTTAATAAAGGCGGTATGGGCCTGATACTGCGCCAGCACCGCGCGGCTCATGCGTCCGAAGTAGCCGTTTTCCAGGTTGATCGGGCCGGGTTCCAGGTCATAGCGCAGGGCGATGGCGCGCCAGTAATCTTCGTCGCGAGAGGTGGGCATGGCAGGGCTCTTTCAGTGACGGGGGGCGGGTTTGCCGTGTTTGAGGCGCAGGGGTTCCAGCAGGTCCGACAGGCCGTTGTGGTCGATTTCCTGCATCAGTGCCAGTAAACCGCCCAGCTCGCCGTGGGGGAAACCTTCACGGGCAAACCAGTTGAGGTAAGGGCCGGGCAGGTCAGCGATGATCCGGCCTTTGTACTTGCCGAAGGGCATTTGGCGGGTGATCAGCAGTTCAAGTTTTTCAGGGTTCATGAGGGCGTCGCAACAGAGTCGAGGCCTTGGAAAATACAGGCATTCTGCATGCAGGCCAAAGGACAGATCATGCAAATAAAGCGGATACAGATTCGGCTGTGTTTATTAACTAATTGAAATATAAGCGTTTATTTGTTTTTAAAAAGCTGGCACGGCCACTGCAATTACTTCAGTCACGTTTCTAAACCTGCAAGGAATTGAGCCATGACTGACATCAACAAAGAATCGATCTCGGTACTGAACGATCTGATCGAAACCAGCAAAGACGGCCAGGAAGGCTTTAAAACCTGCGCAGAAGATATCAAGCACCCCGAACTCAAGGCCCTGTTCGCCAAACGCGCCACCGACTGCGCGACCGCAGCGGCCGAGCTGCAGACGGCGGTGCGTGCGTTGGGGGGCGACCCGGAAAACTCGGGCAGTGTTGCCGGTGCCTTGCACCGCGGTTGGGTCGATGTGAAGTCGATGGTCACCGGCAAGGACGAAGAGGCGGTGCTCAACGAAGCCGAGCGCGGCGAGGACCACGCCATCAAGGCTTACAAGGAAGCGATCGAGAAGATCAACAAGCACAACCTGCTGGGTATTCGTGACCTGGTGGAGCGCCAGTTCCATGGCGTGCAACGCAACCACGACCAAGTTAAAGCGCTGCGTAACCAGGCGCGTGCCCGCTCGTAAGCGGTTCTGGTTGTCAGCAAGGGAGCGGGTGTTTACCCGCTCCCTTTTTTGCGTCAGTGATTAGCCGATGCTGATCGGCGGCAACTCGGTCAACGTCACTTCCTGCTGCTTGCGCGGGGCCATGATCTCGGCTTCGCCGTCCACCACCAACTCATCGCGCTGGTTGAAGACACGGGTGGCAATACGCACTCGAAATTTTGGCAGCTTCTCGAGAATTTCCAGACGTACGGTCAGGGTGTCACCGATTTTTACCGGCTTCTGAAAGCTCATTTGCTGGCCGATATAGATCGTGCCCGGCCCAGGCAACTCACAGGCCACCGCTGCGCTGATCAGGGCGCCGCTGAACATTCCGTGGGCAATGCGCTCTTTGAACAGGGTCGCCTTGGCGTATTCGGCATCCAGGTGCACCGGGTTGTGGTCGCCGGACACCGCCGCGAACAGCTGGATATCGCGCTCTTCGACGGTCTTGCTGAAGCTGGCGGTCTGGCCGACTTCAAGGGCTTCGTACGGGGTGTTGGTAACCTGGGTCATCGCGTGGTCTGTCCTGTCGCTAGTCGTAATTTTTTGATTTTAAACGAAAATAAATTCATTCGCAGCGCGCGGGCCGGCGCAGGGTGATGGCTTGGTCCAGCCAGCTCACCAGGTCCGCCGTCACTTCGTCGCGGTTGGTTTCGTTAAACACTTCGTGGCGTGCCTGCGGGTAGAGGTTGAGCTGCACGTGCTGGCAGCCCGCACCTCTGAGTGCATGGGCCAGATCCTTGAGACGCTTGCCCTCACTGACCGGATCACATTCTCCGCCGATCACCAGCAGCGGCAAGCCGGGGTCGATCTGCGCCAGGTTGTGCGCTTTGCTGATTTGCTGCAAGCCGCCGAGCAAGTCCACCCACAGCTGGTTGGTGCAGCGAAAGCCGCACAGCGGGTCGTTGATGTAACGGTCGACCTCGGCCGGGTCGCGGCTGAGCCAATCGAACGCGGTGCGGGTGGGCTTGAACGCTTTGTTGAAGGAGCCGAACGACAAGAAGTCGATCAACGCACTGCGCCCGCGCAGGCCCTGGCGTAGCCGCTCCAGATGGGCGATGACCTTGGCGGCGCGATACAGCGCCACGGGCTGGAAGTTGGAACCACTCAAAATCGCGCCATGAAGGCTGGCACTGTGGTGCAGCAGGTAGGCCTGGGCGATGTAGCTGCCCATGCTGTGCCCCAGCAAAACAATCGGCACCCCCGGCGCCTGCTGGCCAATGTGCTGGTTGAGGCTGGCGAGGTCGCCGACCACTTTGCTCCAGCCGTCTTTTTCGGCGAACAGGCCCAGGGTGCCCGCATCGGCGGTACGCCCGTGGCCACGCTGGTCGAGTGCGTAAAGGCCGTAGCCGGCCTGGCACAGGGCCTGGGCCAGCCGGGCATAGCGGCCGCTGTGTTCGGCCATGCCGTGGGCCAGCATCACCAACGCCTTGGGTGGGCCGTCCGGTAGCCACTGGTTGACGAACAAGCGGCTGCGGTCGTTCGCGCTCAGCCAGAAGGTGGTGGAGTTCATGGCGCTTCCTTTGCTGGGGGTCGTTGCAGTGTATAGCGCCTGTGCCGCCCGTGGTTGGATCGGCCCAGGCCTGGCATGAAGATTCACGCAATCAATGACGGTGCGTGTGGATTTGCCGGATTGGCTATAGCTGCTAACGTCCTCAAAGCTCCGCTTTTCATGGCAGCGAAAGGCGGCCGGACATACTCAGGTAAGAGGACAAGAATAATGCAACCTGATTTCTGGAATGACAAACGCGCGGCGGGCGTGGCCAACGCGGTCGATTTGACGGCTTACAAGTCGGTGATCGAAGTGTTCGAGCGCTCCTGCAAGGCCTTTGCCGACCGTCCGGCGTTCAGCAATATGGGCGTTACCCTGACCTACGCCCAGTTAGAGCGCTACAGCGCGGCGTTCGCCGGTTACCTGCAAGCGCACACCGACCTCAAGCCGGGCGACCGCATCGCGGTGCAGATGCCTAACGTCCTGCAATACCCCATTGTGGTGTTCGGCGCCTTGCGGGCCGGGCTGATTGTGGTCAACACCAACCCGCTGTACACCCCGCGCGAGATGCGCCACCAGTTCAAGGACGCGGGCATTCGGGCGTTGGTGTACCTGAACATGTTTGGCGCTCGGGTGCAGGAGGTCGGCGCCGACACCGAGATCCAATACCTGATCGAAGCCCGGATGGGCGACATGATGCCCGCCGCCAAAGGCTGGCTGATCAACACCGTGGTCGACAAAGTCAAGAAACTGGTCCCGGCCTACCAGTTGCCCCAGGCCATTTCGTTCAAGCGTGCGTTGCGCATGGGCGCGGGCCAGCCCGTCACCCGTCATCCGGTCACGCTCGATGACATCGCCGTGCTGCAATACACCGGCGGCACCACGGGCCTGGCCAAGGGCGCGATGCTGACCCACGGCAACCTGGTGGCCAACATGCAGCAGGCACGGGCGTGCATGTCGCAGATCGCCGACGATGGTCAGCCGCTGGTGCGCGAAGGGCAGGAAGTGATGATCGCGCCGCTGCCGCTGTACCACATCTATGCATTCACGGCGAACTGCATGTGCATGATGGTCACCGGCAATCACAACGTGTTGATCACCAACCCGCGAGACATCGGCGGGTTTATCAAGGAACTCAAGAAGTGGCGGTTTTCCTGCCTGCTGGGGCTCAACACGCTGTTTGTGGCCTTGATGGACCACCCAGACTTCAAGACCCTGGACTTCTCCCACCTGAAGATCACCAATTCCGGCGGCACTGCGCTGGTCAAGGCCACGGCCGAGCGTTGGAAACAACTGACCGGCTGCTCGATCGGTGAGGGCTACGGCCTTACCGAAACCTCGCCAGTGGCCAGCACCAACCCGTATGGCAACCAGTCGCGCCTGGGCACGGTGGGCATTCCAGTGCCGGGCACGGCCATGAAAGTCATTGACGACAACGGCGTGGAGCTGGCGCTGGGCGAGCGGGGCGAGCTGTGCATCAAGGGCCCGCAGGTGATGAAAGGCTATTGGCAGCAACCGGCGGCCACCGCTGAAACCCTGGACGCCGATGGCTGGCTGAAGACCGGCGACATCGCGGTAATCGACCCGGACGGATTCGTGCGCATCGTCGACCGCAAAAAAGACCTGATCATCGTCTCGGGTTTCAACGTGTACCCCAACGAGATCGAAGACGTGGTGATGGCCCATCCGGCAGTGGCCAACTGCGCAGTGATCGGTGTGCCGGACGAGCGCACCGGCGAGGCGGTGAAGCTGTTTGTGGTGGCGCGTGCGCAAGGGGTGAGCCTTGAAGAGTTGAAGGCGTACTGCAAGACCAACTTCACAGGCTACAAGGTGCCCAAGCACATTGTGCTGAGGGAGTCGCTGCCGATGACACCGGTAGGAAAGATCCTGCGGCGCGAGTTACGCGACATCGCCTGATCACCCGCGAGAGGGAGAGGGGGTGGGGGCGTGATGGAGGTGTGTCAGTTGCAAGATGTGTTGGCTGGCCCGCCTTAATCGTGCGCAAACCTGCGCCCGTAGCCCTCGGAATGGTTCTGGAAGCCCCGTCCCAGAGCCTTTTTTATGAATGTAGAATTTTTGCTCTAAAAATGACTATTGGTAATTCTTGAGTCATGTTTATGACTGTAGGGCCCTCTTTTGGCTCTAGGCGGCCCTTGGCAAAGCTGCTACTCTCGGCCCGCTTTGTGACCTCTCGGCATGCTTTTCAGCGCCAGACTCACCCTAAAAAAACATACACAAATAATAATCGCATCAAATGCGATGATTGAATTAGCGTTGCTGAGGAGTGGGCTTTCCATGAACGAAGACTTTTGGAAGGATAAGTACCCCGCCGGGATTGCTACACAAATCAATCCAGACGAGTATCCGAATATTCAGGCGGTACTGAAACAGTCCTGCCAACGCTTCGCCAGCAAACCGGCTTTCAGCAACTTGGGCAAGACCATCACCTACGGTGAGCTGTACGAATTGTCCGGTGCCTTTGCGGCCTACCTGCAACAGCATACCGACTTGCAGCCCGGTGATCGAATCGCCGTGCAACTGCCCAACGTCCTGCAATACCCGGTGGCCGTGTTCGGCGCCATCCGTGCAGGGCTCACGGTGGTCAACACCAACCCGCTGTACACCGCGCGGGAAATGGAACACCAATTCAACGACTCCGGCGCCAAGGCCCTGGTGTGCCTGGCCAACATGGCGCACCTGGCCGAAAAGGTCGTGCCCAAAACGGGCGTCAAGCACGTGATCGTCACCGAAGTGGCCGACCTGCTGCCGCCCCTCAAGCGCCTGCTGATCAACAGCGTCATCAAGTACGTGAAAAAGATGGTGCCGGCCTATCACCTGCCCAACGCCATCAAGTTCAACGACGTGCTCGCCAAGGGGCACGGCCAGCCGGTCAACGAAGCCAGCCCGCCCAGCGGTGACGTGGCCGTGCTGCAATACACCGGCGGCACCACCGGCGTGGCCAAGGGCGCGATGCTGACCCACCGCAACCTGGTGGCCAACATGCTGCAGTGCAAGGCGTTGATGGCGGCCAACCTCAAGGAAGGTTGCGAGGTCCTGATCACGCCGCTGCCGCTGTACCACATCTACGCGTTCACCTTTCATTGCATGGCAATGATGCTGATCGGCAACCACAACATCCTGATCAGCAACCCGCGTGACCTGCCGGCGATGGTCAAGGAACTGTCGAAGTGGAAGTTCAGCGGCTTTGTGGGCCTGAACACCTTGTTTGTCGCCTTGTGCAACAGCGAGGCGTTTCGCAAGCTGGACTTTTCATCGCTCAAAGTCACCCTGTCGGGCGGCATGGCCCTGCAACTGGCGGCCGCCGAGCGTTGGAAGACCGTCACCGGCTGCGCGATCTGCGAAGGTTATGGCATGACCGAAACCAGCCCGGTCGCCACGGTGAACCCGTCCCAGGCCATCCAGATCGGCACCATTGGCATTCCCGTGCCCTCCACCGTGTGCAAGGTGATCAGCGACGACGGCGCCGAACTGCCACTGGGGGAAATCGGCGAGCTGTGCGTCAAGGGCCCGCAAGTGATGAAGGGTTACTGGCAGCGTGAAGACGCCACGGCCGAGATCCTCGACAGCGAGGGCTGGCTGAAGACCGGCGACATCGCGATCATCCAGCCTGACGGCTACATGCGCATTGTCGATCGCAAGAAAGACATGATCCTCGTCTCCGGTTTCAACGTGTACCCCAACGAACTGGAAGACGTACTGGTGTCGCTGCCGGGCGTGCTGCAATGTGCGGCCATCGGCGTGCCGGACGAAAAATCTGGCGAGCACATCAAGATCTTCATCGTGGTCAAACCCGGTGCCACCCTCACCAAGGACCAGGTGATGGAACACATGCGCGCCAACGTCACCGGCTACAAAGTGCCCAAGGCGGTGGAGTTTCGCGAAGCCCTGCCCACCACCAACGTGGGCAAGATCCTGCGCCGCGAACTGCGCGACGAAGAGCTGAAAAAACTGGGCCTGAAGAAGTAACCGGTCCAGTTGCAAAAAGCCCCGCGGATGCGGGGCTTTTTCATGGGCGCAAAGTGCTTACTGAATGAACTGCGCAAACCCCACGCCCGCACCCGCCGGGCGCACATCCTGGAGGAACGAGTCCTTGTCGGCGCTCAGTTCAAGGGTAATCTCCGGCTTGCGCTTGCCTGCATTACGCACCACCAGGCCTTCGAGTTTTTCGCGCAGAAACGCCGTGGTCACTTTCACATGCAGCAACTGATCCGTTTCGGTGTTGTGCATCAGCAAGTGGACCCACTCGTACTGGCCCACGGCAATGCGGACCACGGGCAGGTCGAACCACCAGATGTTGCGCTTGCGGTCCAGGTCGGTGAAGTGGCAGTTGTTGACGCCAAGGACGTTGCCGCCCAGTTCCTGGTTTCTGCGGGCGATGGCCTGTGCTTTATTGAGTTTCATAACCTTCCTACGGGATCTGTGCTCCAGTGCTTGCGCCTGGATGTGCCCGGCATTCTCAAGGGTTGGCCGTAAAACATAAAGCCCAACCTGCTTTGGGCGATGAAATGCCCGGCAAAAAAATGAAACTCTGCGCCAACGCCAGTGGTCAGTTCTTGTGTAGCGACCCAAACCATTGATTGTTATCAGGAGAAACCTCATGAGTAGCACATCGGACAAGGCCAAAGGTCTGGCGAACGAAGCCGTGGGCAACATCAAGCAGGGCGTTGGCAAAGTCACCGGCAACGACAAACTGCGTGCCGAAGGCGTGATTCAGGAAAAGAAAGGCGAAGTGCAGAAAGCCGTCGGCGACACCAAAGATGCGGTCAAGAAAGCGACCAAGTAAACCGCATCGGCTCTGAAGAGCGGCCATCCACGGATGGCCGTTTTTGTGTCACACGCGGGAATTAAAGTTTCGAAATTGTTTCAAAGTCGCCAGATGGGCTACTTTGATGTAGAAAACGGCCCCTGAGTCGCCCGCGAACTCACCCCTTTTTGCGGCGAAAGGAGACGCTATGATTTTTCCGGTCCTCAAAGGCTTGCCCCTGCACAAAGTGCTGATCCGCACCGTCAAGGAGTTTGCCGACGACGAGATGCCTACCTACGCCTCGGCACTGGCCTACCAGATGCTGTTCTCGTTGTTTCCCTTCCTGCTGTTCCTCATCGCCCTGATCGGTTTTTTGCACCTGCCAGATTTCTTCACCTGGCTGCGCCTGCAATCGGAACTGGTGCTGCCGCCCCAGGCGCTGGAGCAGGTCAACCCCGTGATCGACCAATTGCAGCAGTCCAAGGGCGGCCTGTTGTCCGTGGGTATCGTCATCGCCTTGTGGACCGCTTCGGCTGGTGTGCGCCTGATGATGAGCGCGATGAACGCGGCCTACGACGTGGTGGAAGGTCGGCCGATCTGGAAGCGCTTTCCGCTGTCGGTGTTCTACACAGTGGGCATCGCCGGCATGTTGCTGGCCGCGGCCGCGCTGATGGTGCTCGGGCCCCAGGTGATGGAATGGCTGGCGGGGCAGATCGGCATGCAGGAGTTCGTGGTCACGCTGTGGACCATCCTGCGCTGGCCGGTGATTGTGGTGCTGCTGATGTTCGCCGTGGCCCTCATGTACTACGTGATGCCCGACGTGAAGCAGAAATTTCGCTTCATCACCCCAGGCTCGGTGCTGGCCGTGGTGGTGTGGATCATCGCCTCCCTGGGGTTTGGGTATTACGTAAAAACCTTTGCCGACTACAACGCGATGTATGGCAGTATCGGCGCGATCATCGTGTTGCTTTTGTATTTTTATATTTCCGCTGCGGTGCTGCTTTTGGGGGCGGAGATGAATGCGGTGATCGAGCACATGTCGGCCGAAGGGAAGGACCCCGGCGAGAAGGATTTCGACGCGCACGACGACAAGCAACACGTGTCCGGCCTTGGCCGCGACCCTTCACTCAAGCCTGTCACCTACGAGCCTGATCAATGATCCGAGAAATCCTGAAAATGGGCGACGAGCGCCTGTTGCGCATCGCACCGCCCGTACCGCCCGAAATGTTCAACACCGCCGAGTTGTGGCAATTGATCGACGACATGTTCCAGACCATGGAACACGTAGGCGGCGTGGGCCTTGCGGCACCGCAGATCGGTGTGGACCTGCAACTGGTGATCTTTGGTTTCGAGAGCAGTGAACGCTACCCCAACGCACCGGCCGTGCCGCAGACCATCCTGATCAACCCGCTGATCACACCCTTGAGTCCCGAACTGGAAGAAGGCTATGAAGGCTGCCTGTCGGTGCCCGGCCTGCGCGGCGCAGTGGACCGTTATCAGCACATCCGCTACGAAGGCTTCGACCCCAAGGGCGAACCGATCGTGCGCATTGCAGACGGGTTTCATGCACGTGTGGTGCAACACGAATGCGACCACCTGATCGGTCGGCTCTACCCCTCGCGGATCACTGACTTCAGCAAGTTCGGCTTTATCGAAGTGATGTTCCCCGACATGGACCCCACCGCCGACGACTGACCCACCTCGCTTGCGCAGCCCCGTGGGAGCGCACCTGCTCCCACGTAGACCGCGCCCATTATTGAAGCGGTTTGACGAACCGCAACGTCATCCGGTCCGACTCGCCAATGCCCAAGTACCGGGCCTTGTCCTGCTCACCCAGCCGCAACGCGGGCGGCAACGTCCACACCCCGCCGGGGTAGTCCTTGGTGTCTTTGGGGTTGGCATTCACCTCGCTTTGCGCCTCAAGCTTGAAGCCGGCATCGGTGGCCAGTTTCACCACATAGGCGGTGGTCAGGTAGCCGCTGTGCTTGATGTCTTCCAGTGACGCCCCGTCCTTGGCCCGATGGTCCACCACACCCAACACGCCGCCCGGTTTCAACACCTTGAAAAACCCGCTGAAGGTGGCTGCCGAGGTGTCGGCCAGTACCCAGTTATGCACATTGCGAAAAGTCAGCACGGTGTCTGCCGAGCCAGGCGCACCAAACACCGGCGCCTTGGGGTCAAACTCGACAACCGTGGCCTTGGCGTAGTGCGTGGGGTCTGCGGCGAATTTTTGTTTGAGGCTTTCTTCCGATGCTTTTGCATAACCGCTGGTGGCCGCGGCCTGCACGGCGGCGATGTAATGCCCATGGTCCTTGAGCAGCGGCGCCAGCACTTCGCTGTACCATCCGTTGCCCGGAGTGATCTCGATCACCGTCTGGTGGGGTTTGAGCCCGAAAAACGTCAAGGTCTGCTGCGGATGGCGATACACATCCCGCGCGCTGTTCGCCGGTTCGCGCCAGTCACCGGCCAGCACGGCCTGGTACTGCCCGGCAGAAATCGGCGCCTCCGCCGCCTGGCTCAAGGCCGGGGCGAAGAGGGCGGCAAGGGACAAGGCTGCAAGGGTCGCTTTCATGATCATCCTGGGGTGGGCCACTGTGCCGCCGAGGCTAGCATGGGGCTCGCAGGCCTTGATCACACTTTATGGAAGATCGACCTCACCAACGGTTCTAAGCCCATGGCGATCATCGGCTTGTTGCGTTTATAGCGCACCAGTCGCTCGGCCAATGACTGGGGCAAGCGGGTGTCCTGGCTAAACCCCAGGCGTTGGTAAAAGGCCTCCAGGTCCGGGTGACACAGCAGCCAAACGGTGCCGTCTGCCGTCGCCGTCGCCTCGCCGATCAAGCGCCCCGCCAGGCCTTGGCCCCGGTAGGCCGGGTCTACAAATAGACCAGTCAACCAGTGCCCGCCCACCACGGGGCTCAGGCACAGGCCCGCGACAATCGCGGTGTCGCGGGCCACCCACAGTCCGGCGCCCTTGAGCGCTTTCATCGACGAATCGTGGCTGCGATAAAACTTGTTCAGCAGCGGCCACAGCGGTTCTGCCAGAGGTTCGATGTGCATGTTTGCCAAGGCATGTGTCAGGGGAAAGGGCAGGCATTGTAGTCGCTATCACCTTTGCTTCTAAGCTCAGCACCAATCGATCTGCAAGATTTTTCCCGCTCGTTTCACATCACAGCATCCAGCCGATTTTTTCACCGGCCTAGCCTGTCTTGAGCAAACGATGCCTAACTACCTTGATGACACCCAGCGCCGGGAAATCGAAGTACTCACCCGCAGTTTTACCGCGCGTACCGAATGGCCGACCTGGCTGCTGCTGGTCGGCGTCTACAGCGGCTGGTTCGCGGTGGTGCTTGCCAGCCATTGGCTCGGCCTGTGGCTGAGCACGGCCTTGTTGATCCCGCTGGTGACGCTGTGGATGTCGGTGCAACACGAACTGCTGCACGGCCACCCGACGCGTTTCAACGCGCTGAATAAACTGCTCGGCTACGCGCCGTTTGCCGTCTGGTATCCCTACACCCTGTACCGCGACAGCCACTTGCTGCACCACAACGACGACGACCTGACCCTGCCCGGCGTCGATCCCGAAAGCCGCTACCTGGCGCAACGCCAGTGGGACACCAGCAACCCCGTCGAACGCGCGGTGCACTGGTTGAACAAAACCGTGTGCGGGCGCTTGTTGATCGGCTCACCGTTGTCGCTGTGGCGGCTGGCGCGCCACGAGTACCTGCGCCTGCGCCAAGGCCGGCGCGATGCTTGGCAGATGTGGCTCACCCACGGCGCGATCACCTTGGCGATGTTGGCGTTCATTGCACAGTACAGCGCCATTGGGGTGTGGCATTACCTGCTGCTGATCAGCGTGCCGGGCTTGTCGGTGGCCGCGGTGCGTTCCTACTATGAACACCGCCCGCACCCGCAGCCCGAACAGCGCACGGTGCTCAACGAAGCGGCGTGGCCGTGGACCTGGCTGTTTCTCAACAACAACCTGCACCTGGTGCATCACGACTTGCCGAAGCTGCCCTGGTATCTCCTGCCCCGGGTCTATACGGCCCGCCGTGAACAATGGGTGGCCCGCAGCGGCGGCTTTTTGGTGCAGGGCTACGGCCAGTTGCTCGGCCGTCACGGCGTCAAGGCCATCGACAGCCCCCGCCACCCCTTTGCCTGAGAGACGATGATGAGTGAGCAGTACGCCGAGCTGTTGATGTACGTGGCACCGCAAGCGATCCAGCAGGCCAACGACGCCTGGCTGACGCGTATTGTCGAGCGCCTGGGCGCACGTCGACGCGCCGCGGACCACCTGGATTTACGCGCCCTGTGGCGGGCCCCCGAGTTGCTGCTGAGCCAGACCTGCGGTTACCCGCTGATGACCGAGCTGCGCGGCCAGGTCCAACTGATCGGCCGTCCGCGCTACGAGTTGCCCCACAGCAGCGGTGGCCAGCATTGCAGCTTGCTGCTGACCCGCGAGGACAACGCCCGCACCACCCTGGCGGACTTCTACGACAGCCGCGGTGTGATCAACGGCCACGACTCCAACAGCGGCATGAACCTGTTGCGTGAACGCCTGGCGCCGTTGCAGCAGGGTGGCCGCTTCTTTGCCAGCGTCGGCATCAGCGGCGCCCACCGCGAGAGCCTGCGCTGGCTGCGTGAAGACCGGGCCGACCTCGCCGCCATCGACAGCGTGACCTTCGACTACCTGGCCCGCCTGGCCCCCGAAGAAGTCGCGGGCCTGCGCATCGTCACCCACAGCGCACCCAGCCCCACGCTGCCTTACATCGGCGTGCGCGCGTTGGATCAAGCGCGCATTCTGACGATCCGCCAGGCCATGAACGGCGCCTTGCAGGACCTGCCCCACGTCGCGCAGACCCTGGGTATCCGCGAAGTATTGCCCGCCGAGGAGGCGGACTATCAGGTGCTGCTGGACTACCAGCAACATGCGCTGGAGGCGGGTTTTCCAAAGCTTCAATAAGGTTATATAAAAATACCTTTTAAATATTATTAAAGAATAAGCAGCCTTGTTAGGATCGCCCCACCGGAACACCGGACATAACACGCAACCTTTCAGATGGAGCCACAGCCACCATGTCCGGTGCCGATACTTCTCACAGCGCCTACGTGGGCGGCTTGTTCCGTAGTCACTACGACTGGCTGTGCAGCCGTTTGCACCGGCATCTGGACTCCCGCGCGGCCGCCGAAGACATCGCCGCCGACACCTTCGTACAACTGCTGAGCGCCCCGGTGACGGAGCCGATCCGCCAGCCGCGCGCCTTGCTTACCACCATCGCCCAACGCCTGATGTACCAACTGTGGCGCCGCCGCGACCTGGAGCGCGCCTACCTCGAGGCCCTGGACCTGGATGACACCTCGCCTGCACCGTCGCCCGAAGACCTGGCGCAGATGCTCGAGGCCCTGCAAGCCATCGACCAGTTGCTCGACGGTTTGCCGGCCAAGATCAAGGCCACCTTTTTGCTGTCCCAACTCAATGGCCTGACGTACCCGCAAATCGCCGTCGAGCTGGGCATTTCCCAACGTTCGGTCAGTGACTACATGACCCGCGCCGTGAACCGTTGCCTGAGGTTGTGCGTGGAATGAGCGACGAGCTGATCGACAGCGCCACCCGTTGGATCGTGCTGCTGCGCTCGGGCAGCGCGACACCCGCCGACTGGCAGCGTTACCAGCAATGGCGCGCCGCCGACCCGCGCCACGAGGCGCTCTGCCAGCAGCTCGAAAACCGCCTGGGCGTGTTCCAGGTGCCCAAGGCCCAGGGCGTCAGCGGCACCCTGGTGCAGCGTGCGCTCGAGGCGCCGTCCAGCCGGCGCAGCGTGTTGCGCGGTGCGCTGGTGGGCGCGGGCGTGATGCTGGGCGCAGGCTGGCTGGCGCGACCCATGCTGCAGGACTTTACCGCCGACGTGCGTACCGGCACGGGCGAACGGCTCACCGTGACGCTTGCCGACGGCAGCGCGTTGTCGCTCAACGCCCGCAGCGCCGCCGATGTTCAGTTCGACCCGCATCAGCGCCGGGTCCTCTTGCTGGAGGGCGAGTTGCTGGTGCAGGTCGCCAGCGACCGCCACCGACCGTTCCTGATCCACACCGACGCCACCCGCTTGCGCGTCTACGGCGACCGCCTGTTGCTGCGCGAGCGCGACGGGCAGGGGCAGGTGGTGGCGCTCAACGGCGCGGTGGACATCGACGGCCAGCACGGTGATCACCTGCAATTGGCCAGCAGCCATGAAGTGCGCTACGACCGCACAGGCTTCGGCCCGGTGCTCGCCAGCGCGGCGGGCGCCACGGCCTGGGTCGACGGCTTTTTGCAAGTGCGTGACCGCCCGCTGGTGGAGGTGATCGATGCGCTGCGCCCCTATCACACCGGCGTGCTGCGCCTGGACCCGGCCGTGTCGGGGCTGCGGGTCAGCGGCCTGTACCGGCTGGACAACCCCGACCAGACCCTGGACACCCTGGCGCGCACCTTGCCGATCCACATCACCCGCCGCACCGACCTGTGGGTGACCGTCAGTGGTGCCTGAATCAGACTTCTGCCGGGCCGAGCCGCTTCAGCGACGTTCTAAGGACATAACCAAACGGTCTGCAAGTTTTGCGTCCCCCGTCCCACATCACTCCCGTAAGCGCTGCGGGGAGCAGCGTCATGGAGTTTTCCTGGGGGGAGCCAACGTGAACCAGATCAACCGAGTATCGCTACGAACCTTTGCCCTGGTGCCGCTGGCCAGTCTGTTTTTGTCGTTTGCCGCCAGTGCCGAAGACGCACGGCAGGTCTACCACATCGCGCCCGGCCCGCTGGACGAGGTGCTGCTGAACATCAGTCGCCAGAGCGGCCAGGTGATTTCATTCACGCCGCAACTGGGTAACTATTCCTCGGCCCGCGTGGACGGTTCGCTGTCGGCGCAACAGGCGGTGGATGCCGCGCTGAAGGGCACCGGCCTGCAGGTGCAGGTGAGCCCGGACGGCGCGTTTATCGTCAAGGAAGGCTCGACAAAAATCGCCAGCGACGTCAAGGCGCAAACCAGCGCCGCGCAAGCGCCGACCCTGGACCGAGTGGTCGCCATCGGCACCCGGCGCAGCGACGCCACTGCACTGACCAGCAGCGCCCCGGTGGACGTGATCAACGCCGAAGAACTCAAGCAAACCGGGGCTACCAGCCTCAACCAGGCGCTGTTCCAGTTGCTGCCCTCGTTCAACTTTCCGCAGAACAACAGCGCCACCCGTGGCCAGGACCCGAAGGGCGCGTCCCTGCGCGGCCTGTCGCCCGACCAGACCCTGGTGCTGATCAACGGCAAGCGCCGCCATACCTCGGCGGTGGTCAATATTTCGGGCGGCGTGCCGTTCATTGGCGCGCAGCCGGTGGACCTGGACATGATCCCCATCAGCGCCATCGACCACGTCGAAGTGCTGCGCGACGGCGCCTCGGCGCAATACGGCTCCGACGCCGTGGCGGGGGTGGTCAACATCGTGCTCAAGGAGCGTGACAGCGGCGGCGGCCTCAACACCCAGCTGGGCAAATACGCCCAGGGCGACGGCTTCAGCAAGACCACCGACGGCTGGTACGGCGTGGGCCTGCCGGGCGACGGTTTCCTCACCCTGAGCTTCAACACCCTGAACAACCGCCCCGACGACATCGGCGACAAATACGTCGCCGACGGCCAGGTCCAAGACCCGCGCTGGGGCGGCGCCGGGCGCAACAAATACAACCTGGCGGCCAACGCCGAAATCGGCCTGAGCGACCAGTGGCGCGTGTACAGCTTTGCCACGTTTGGCCAGGACACCTCGGTCAACAACACGCCGCCGCTGCTGGCCAGCAGCCCCAACAACGTGGCGTCGATCTACCCGGGCGGCACCATCCCCAAATACCGTTACCGTTACGAAGACGGCGCCATCACCCTGGGCACCCGTTACGAGGACGAGAGCCTCGGTCGCTTCGACCTCAGCGCCACCTACGGGCGCGACAAGCACGACGAGCTGGCCTTCAACACCGTCAACCCGAGCTACGGTGCAAACAGCCCGACCAAGTTTGACGTGGCCACGCTGGTCAACGACCAGACCAACCTCACCCTGGACTACGCCAAGGACCTGGACGTCAACTGGTCGAGCCATCCGCTGACGGTTTCGGCGGGCGTTGCCTACCGCCATGAGCAATATCGCCTGGAGGCCGGTGACTACGATTCCTACTCCTACGGCGGCATCGACGGCGTGCAGGTCGGCGCAGTCCAGGCCTCGGGCCTCACCCCGGACGACGCTGGCACCTTCAAGCGTGACGTGGGCGGCGTGTACTTCGGCCTGGAAAACCAGGTGACCGACAAATTCCAGGTGGGCCTCGCCGGGCGTACCGAGCACTACTCCGACTTCGGCTCGGCCACCACCGGCAAGCTGTCGGCGCGGTATGACTTCACCCCGCAAGTGGGTCTGCGCGCCACCGTCAACAACGCCTACCACGCGCCAAGCCTGGGGCAGATCGGCACGTCGTGGACCACCACCACCAACCTCGACGCCAACGGCAACCCGGTGCTGACCCGCATGCTGCCGGCCGACAACCCGGCCGCCCGCGCGCTGGGCGCCCAGCCGCTGAAGCCGGAAAAGTCCACCAACTACTCGCTGGGCCTGGTGCTGCGGCCTACCGAGCAAGCCTCGCTGACCATCGACGCCTACCAGATCTCGATTCGTGACCGCTTGCTGTTCAGCGGCGGCATTTCCGGGCCGGTCGCCGAGCAGATCCTGAAAAACGCCGGCTACGGCCAGTACTCCTGGGCGCAGTTCATGACCAACGCTGCCGACACCCGCACCCGCGGTGTCGACATTGTCGGCAAGTACAACCTGGACCTCTCGCAGTTCGGCAACCTGAGCCTGTCGGCCGGGTACACCAAGGCGCGTACCACCATCGAGAAAGTCCACGAAAACGAAAACGGCTTCGAGGTGCTGACCCGCGAGTCCCGTGGGTTCCTGGAGCACGGCTACCCCGAAGACAAACTGGTGTTTGGCGCGGTTCACAAGATCGACCAATGGACCATCGCGCTCAACGAAACCCGCTACGGCAAATACCGCAAATACGCCGCCGCCGAAGCCAATGCGCAATACGACCAGACCTTCAGCGCCCAATGGACCACCGACCTGGACGTGAACTACGCGTTCACCAAGCAACTGCGCCTGTCAGTGGGCGTGAACAACCTGTTCGATAGCAAGCCCGACGACTTCAACCAGCGCCTGCGCCAGACCCCGGGCCAGCAATACAGCTACTTGTCGCCGACGGCGCCGGAAGGGGCGTTCTACTACACCCGGCTCAGTTATGACTTTTAAACCCTGAGGGCAGGGGACGCCTGGCGTCCCCTGCCGCACGATCATCACCGCACAACGACGAGGTTGACGATGAACCCCTTTAAAAAAATCCTGAGTGGCGGCCTCCTGGCCTTGAGCCTGTTGGCCCAGCAAACCCCAGCGGCCGAAACTGTCAAGCCGATTCATTTTGGCGACATCACCTGGGAGAGCGGCAGCCTCATCACCGAAGTGCTGCGCCTGATCGTCGAGAAAGGCTACAACCTGCCCACCGACACCTTGCCCGGCAGCACCGTGAGCCTGGAGGCCGCGCTGGCCAAGAACGACATCCAGGTGATCGGCGAAGAATGGGCCGGGCGCAGCCCCGCGTGGATCAAGGCCGAAGGCGAAGGCAAAGTGTTCGGCCTGGGTGACACGGTCAAGGGCGCCACCGAAGGGTGGTGGGTGCCCGAATACGTGATCAAGGGCGACGCCGAACGGGGCATCAAGGCCTCGGCGCCAGACCTTAAGACCACCGCCGACCTGGCCCGCTACAAAGACGTGTTCCGCGACCCCGAAGACCCGACCCGTGGCCGCTTCCTCAACAGCCCCACCGGCTGGACGTCGGAAATCGTCAACAGCCAGAAGATCAAGGCGTATGGCCTGAGCGACAGCTTCGTCAACTTCCGCACCGGCTCCAGTGCCGCGCTGGATGCCGAGATCGCCTCGTCGATCCGCCGTGGCAAACCGGTGGTGTTCTACTACTGGTCGCCGACCCCGCTGCTGGGCCGCTTCAAACTGGTGAAACTGGAAGAGCCGCCGTTCAACGCCGAGGCCTGGAAGACCTTGTCCGACGCCCACAACCCCAACCCCCAAGGCACCCGCTCGCTGCCGGCCCGCCTGGCGATTGGTGTATCGGCGCCGTTCAAGACCCAGTACCCGCAACTGGTGGCGTTCTTTGAAAAAGTCGACTTGCCGATCGACCTGCTCAACAGCACGCTGGCGCAGATGGCCGAAAAGCGCCAGGCGCCGCGCCAGGTCGCCGAAGCCTTCTTGAAAGAACAGCCGCAAATCTGGCAAGCATGGGTTCCGGCAGACGTGGCCGCCAAGGTCAAGGCCAGCCTTTAATCCCTGCTGTGTGAGCGCGCCGCCGCGT